>JBEPXL010000264.1:0-5435 GCA_041641935.1 Desulfobacteraceae bacterium
TTTCATGGCCCCGTGTTTCAGGGGGATCACCGACGGTATATACCGGGTTTCCGTCGCGATCCAGAACCAGGGCAAGGGAGACGCCTGCGGCACCGAGAAACTCGTTCAGCAGCGGTCCGGCGTTTTCTCTGGCTGCTGCCGACATCCGGGAATACTGCGCAAGGGCTGAGAGAAACCGTTCGCCTTTCACTGTTTCGGCCCTGATCAGCACACGCTGGGACACCGTAATCATTACCGCGTTCATCAGGAACATGGCAATGCCCAGAAGCAGTGTCAGATGCAGTGCAATATGGATATTGAGCCGACGAAAAAACACACGTCCCCCTGTGGAACCGGCTTCCAGGCTATCGCCGTACCGCCAGCACCGTACCGCACTGCTCTTCCGATACGGAATCCTTGGTCAGCTGCCGCTCCTGTTTTGATGTCACGATATTGACCATTTTATTCCAGCCGTGCCAGTAGGTTTCTGAACTCCAGTACCATTTGCTGCCGGTGGTCGGGAAATACGGCGGATTCTTCAGGATCGTCTGCAGTTCGCTGACCGTCGGCAGACGCCAGTCGGAATAGCCGCCGGTCGTCAGGCTTCCGGCGTAACTGGCCGCTCCCTGAAAGGTGAGGCACTGGTTCCGGGCGAATGCGCCGTCAAAGATGGTCCACATCAGTCCGGTCCGGGTGTCTGTGACCGTACCGTTGCCGTTGTCCACAAACCGCCCGCCGGACTGCCGGAGCAGGGCCTGCAGCCGCTGTGTTTCCTGCTGAATGCGGCGCTGGTTCGCCTGCTGCCTTCTCAGCCGTTCCTCTTCGGCCTGTTTCTGCTGGTTCAGCCGGGCCAGCATGGTCTGGGCCCTGCCGCGATAGGGAGAACTGGGGTTCCGGTTCATGTACTGTTCCAGACGGTTGATCCGGTCCGTGAGGCCGGCACTGTTGTTGCCCACATAGGCGACCAGTTCCTGCCACTGGCGTACCGCCTGTTCCGTCATGAGCCGTTCGTCTTCCAGGGCCTTCTCTCTCTGGAGCTGATCCAGAACCGAGCGGGCCTCTTCACTGTAGGGACCGTTGCCGTACCGGCCCAGAAAACCCTGCACCCGCTGGATCTTGTCCCCCAGGCCGGGCCCCTGTCTGTTGGCATAGACCCGGACTTCCTCCCAGGTTTTCTCTTCCCGGTCCCGTGCCTCGATCTTCTGGTCCAGTGTCTTGATTTCACTCACTACCAGCCGTTTCAGGTAGGAGGGCATTTCCGGATTGGCTTCCATGTAGTCGAGATAGATGGCCCGGGCCCCTTCATAGTCGGTTCCCCTGTCCGCCACCCGCTGTTTCATTTCCTTCAGGTCCGCCTGGATCTGCATTCTGTTCTGGTATTTGTTGATCAGCCCCTTGGCGGCATCGGCCTGTTCGGTATCCTTGAACTTCTCGATAAAGGCACTGGCGGTGGCGATACACGCATCCCATTCTTCGCGGTTTTCACAGCCTTGCAGATCCTGCTGCAGAATGTCATAATAGCGGTCCACCATTTCCGAATTCAGCGCCCGGACTTCTTCGGTATGGCGCCCCTGGGGATGGTTGGCGAAATAGGCATTGTAGGCCTGTACCCGCTCATCATAGGCATCATCGGCCAGGGCGGCCAGCCGTTCATAATCCCTGTCGTCGAGTTCATGGCCGACTTCTGCGATCTTCTGGTTGATTTCGGCGGCGTATCCGCTTTTCGGGTGTTTTTCGTAAAAGTCTCTGTAAAAGGCCAGTGCCTGTGCCAGATCACCTTCGGCGTAGGCGGCGTTCCCTTTTTCCATTGCCGTCCGGTAATCCCGCTCTTCGATCTGCCGCCGGATCTGACGGATTTGCTGCTCGATCTTTTCCGTATATTCACTTTCGGGATTATAGCGGACAAAGTTTTTCAGGATCACCTCTTTTCCTTCCAGGCTCGACTGGTTGTCCGCCTCCTGAAGGGCATCGGTGTAGGCATTTTCCAGACGGTTCGCCTGAATCATACGGGCCGAGAGCACAAGACCGACCGTCAGCACCAGCAGCACGACGGCGGCCGTCGCCCACAGGAACTTCCGCCGTCGTTCCGGTGATATTTCCTTCTTTTTGGCCTCCGGTTTCTTGATCCGCTTTTCAACGCCCCACTTCTTGGCCCCGGCATAGTTCTCCACATACTGGATCGCCTCTTCAATGTCCATTCCCAGCTTCAGACCCCGCCGGACGAGGATTTCATAGTAGGGAGCCAGAATTTTTCCGCTGATACCGGCCGCATCAATATCGGTATTGAGTTCCCCGAGCTGGGACAGGGTCCGGGTCCGGTCATACCGTTTTCGCATCTCTTCGGACTTGAAAATGGCCATACACTGCCCCACCAGTGTACCGCTTGCCGTCGCGATCGCATTTTTCTGGCTGATCTGGCGGTTTTGCGCATCTTTTTCCCGTGTCTTCTGCTGCAGGGTCGGCAGATCGGCGGTCGAGGGAACCCCCAGATAATGGTACAGGGAAGACTTGCCGATAATATTCAGATTGTCATTGATAATCTTTTCGATCGACCGGTCCAGGGGAGAGGCTTTATCCGCCTCAATGTCTCCCTTTTTGCGGATGGCACATTTCGAGCGCTGCCGGATCGACTCCTCCGGCAGGCCGTACAGACGGGACAGGCGGGAAATCTCCGATTCGGTGACATACCCCCTGCGGCCGCACCGGTTCAGGTAGTAGTCGATTTCGTGATACTTGTCCTTCTTCTTTTTGGCGATCCATCTCTGGATTTTTCCGGCTTCCATCCCGTAGGTTCTGGACAGCTTTCTGGCTGCTTTTTCGTCGGCTTTTCCGGCATCCAGCAGGCTTTCTATCTCGGCGCTCAGCTTGAAAATATTCTCTTTCTGTTTCAGCCGCTCCCGGACAGATTCCGGGGTGGCGCCGTGAAACCGGGCCAGCGCGTCCACTTCCTTGTCGCTGACTTTGCCCTTGCTCATCAGCAGCCCAAGATGCCGGTCAATCTGAATAAATTTCTCTTTGTCCCGGCTCAGCAGGAGTTTCCGGGCTTCTTCAGCCTCTTTCTGACGGAGTTCAGGTTCCGACATCACCTTCCGGATCTCCGGAATCATGCCGATATACTGCTGGGCCTGGGTTCCCTTGGTCGGATGGTTCCGCTGCTTGCTCCACAGCGCCTGCTTTTTCTGAATCGCTTCTTCAATCACCTGCGGATCCTCTTCCACAGGATCCACCGAAAGATCAAGGAGTATATAATAGTTTTTGATTTCCATATCGTACCTGTAAATAAAGTCCTTCTTCTGACGGTTTTACAAGAAAGAGCCGAGAAGCCGACATATGGGCAATTATTTTGAAACGGAAAAGAAGGGGCTTCTCATGTATCGGCCGGCCTGTTGCAGACGGAGGCCGGCAGGAATCGGAGACGGACCGGGATGGTCGGGGACGGAGAGGCGGGACGGAACAACCGGCGGCGCTTTCTCATTCTGCGGGAAAGACAGCCGCCGGGAATTACGGTATCGGGCCTGCTGAAACAGGAGAATGGCTCAGGAGACGAGAATGTGCTGGGCTCTTTCTTTCGCCTGTTCAAACTCCTCGCCATCGATCACCGACCGGGTTTCGATGGTGACGGTGACCGACCGCCGGGTCTCCGATGTCTCCTCGGCCAGAATTTCAAGCCGTCCTTCCTCATTGAGCCGGAATGTTATCTCGATGGGGGTGTTCTCTTTGAGCTCCGTCGGCAGATTGAGCATGGCGGTACCGATCAGCACGGAGTTATCCGGTGATGTAATGGTTTCATTGCTCTCGTTTTCCATGATCTGGATGGAGGCCACTTCCTGATTGATCACCGCTGTGCCGAAGGAGCGCTTGGTGAAGATCGGTACATCTGAATTTTTCAGGATCAGGTTGTACACAATCTCCTGGTCCTTGTTATCATGGGCGATGACACCGAAGCTTTTGCTGGTGACATTCATGATTTTGATATTGGAGTTCTTGACATCGGATACCGAGTATCCCGTATCTTCGGCAACAAGCTCCTCTACCTCGCCCAGTACATCTTCCAGTTCCGGATCATCGAGATCTTCCACCTTTTTGCCGGTCTTCTGGCTGATTTTGTCCTTGAATTTGTCCTGCAGCAGTATCCGCCAGGCATAAATCGCCGCTCCCTTGGCGACCGCCTCATCCGGGTCAAAGACCTGGGGCTCGATCTTGAACTCCTCCTGAATCCGTTCACCGACCTGGGGCATCCGGGTGGAGCCGCCGACCATGATAAAATCATCAAAGGTTTCATAGCCCTTTTTCCGGGCCTCTTCCAGCATTTCATGGGTGAGGGACATGGTCCGCTCCATCAGGTCGGCGGTAATGCTTTCAAAGACCTTCCGTTCCAGCGATACCTTGATCCGTTCTCCGCCGTGGGTGATCAGGATGGGTGTTTTCTCGCGCTGGCTCAGAATTTTTTTGGCCTTTTCCGCTGAAAGCAGAAGATCCTGACAGGTATCCGGGTCCTCCAGAATATCGTCCTGCATCCCGGTCTTGCTCTGAAATTCCTCGACCAGGTGGCCCACAATCCGGTCATCCCAGTCCTTGCCGCCCAGGTTGTGATCCCCGCCGGTGCAGATCACTTCAATGGACTTGCCGGGCTGGATATGGATCATGGTAATGTCGAATGTCCCGCCCCCCAGGTCGTAGACCAGAACGACCTTGCTCGCCTTGATCTCAAGGGAACCATAGGCGATGGCCGCTGCGGTGGGTTCATTGATGATCTGCCGGACGTTGAACCCTGCGATTTCACCGGCCCGCTTTGTTGCTTCCCGTTCATTGATGCCGAAATAGGCCGGACAGGTAATGACCACATCCTTTGTGCCGGAAATGCCGAGATTCTGTTCGGCATCCTGGATGATTTTGCGGATGACAAAACTGGAAATCTCTTCGGGGCGGTACCGTTTTTCGTTGTGTTCAAATACGAAATTGGGTTCGCCCATGGAGCGCTTGACAAAGCTGACCACATCGTCCGGATAGAGCTTGGCACTCTCCTTGGCGACTTCGCCCACAACGACATTGTCCCCGTCAAAAAAGACGACTGACGGGGTGACCCGCTGATTTTCCGCATTGGGAACCACAATGGCCTTACCGAATTCATCGACACAGGCGACAGACGAATAGGTTGTGCCGAGATCAATACCGAAAATACGCTCTGGTTGCTTACTCATCGGAACTCCTCACCTCTTCCGGAACCGGGGTGGCTTTATATGTATAAACTGCGACCATTTCCGGTCGTATTACCGTACCATCCCATTCATATCCCGGCCGCATACTCTCTGCGATGGTCCTGTCTTTTTCCTTTTCCGGTGTCTCAATGCGTTTCAGCACCCGCTGCCGTGCCGGATTGAACGAATCGGTTTCACCGGAGAAGGGGACCACCCCCTGGCGGAAGCAGAGATCCTCCAGGTCGGAAGGAATACTGC
>JBEPXL010000265.1:0-5429 GCA_041641935.1 Desulfobacteraceae bacterium
TGATCAGGCGGAGGGCCGGCAGGCCCTGCCGCATCAGTTGTGCTGGAGGACTTTTGCTGCAACGGTTCTGCCGCCGCGGGTCAGGAAGGATTCCCGGATGATCTTTTCCAGGCGGTCGGGGTCCATTCCGTTTTCTTTCTGCTTCTCTTCCAGATTGGCAATCAGGTCTGCATCATAGACGACCTCGAAGTTGCGGGTTTCCTCTTCCCGCGGATGGTGGTGGTGTCCCACAATATCGCAGACCTCCTCGATCATCTCGGGTTTGGCGCTCAACGCCACCAGAATTTTTCGTGCGATGGCAGGCCCTTCCGCCTCCTGGTGCCGGGCCGCCGTGCTGCCGTGTTTCCGCTCTGCCTCATGAATCCCGATGTCATGGAGGTAGGCTGCTGACAGAATCACCGCCAGATCACCGCCCCCGTCGGCCTTTGCGATCTGTTCCGCATACCGCGCCACCCGCATGGCATGGCCGATCCGCTTGAAATCCCGCCTGAAATAGCGTTTCATCTCCACCGCCACCCGGTCCTTGAGCAGGTTATCCTGCTGGGCCACGATCTCCGGCGGCAGATCCCCGATACACTGATCCGCATATTTACAGTACGCCGCGCAGCCGAAATCGAGGTTCGGATTGGCGAAGCGGTGTTCGCAGTGTTCACACTTCCGGGTGGTGTCGTCCTTGAAAAATTCAACCTGTTTTCCGCATTCGGGACACGGGACTTCATAAATGGAACCCGGTCCCCAGTACTGGGTGTCCTGTCCGGGACATCTCATGGCATTCCCTCCTCCGGCCTCACGGCGGAAACATTCCCCGGAACATTTCCGCCGGTTTCAGAATCATCTGGTATTTTCACCCCGTTCCCCGGCTGTGCGGAAAACGGGGGATTTTCAATACCGTAACCTAAGCTGTACAAAGGCACTTGCCTATGCCAGCGCCGCCTCCAGGTCTTCCTCGGGGGTGCTGATGGGCATGATATTGAACTTCTCCACCAGAACGTTGAGGATGTTGGGCGAAATAAAGGCCGGAAGGCTCGGCCCCAGGCGCATGTCCCTGATCCCGAGGGAGAGCAGGGTCAACAGTATCACCACCGCTTTCTGCTCATACCAGGAGAGAATCATGGACAGGGGCAGATCGTTGACGCCGCAGTCAAAGGCATCGGCCAGTGCCAGGGCAATCTTGATGGCCGAGTAGGAGTCGTTGCACTGCCCCACATCCAGCAGACGCGGAATGCCGCCGATATCGCCCAGATCCTTGTCGAAAAAGCGGAACTTGCCGCAGGCCAGGGTCAGGATGACGGTATCCTTCGGGGCGATCTCGGCAAACCGGGTATAGTAGTTCCGTCCCGGCTTTGCACCGTCACAGCCGCCCACCAGGAAAAAGTGTTTAATGTCTCCGCCCTTGACCGCCTCGACGACCTTGTCGGCCACACCGAGTACGGCGTTGCGGCCAAACCCGACGGTGACTTCCTTGCCGGGAACGTCTTCGGCATATCCCGGCAGTTCCAGAGCCTTTTCGATCACCGGAGAAAAGTCACGGTTGCTTACGTGCGCCACGCCGGGCCAGCCCACCAGTCCCGTTGTGAAGAGCCGGTCCCTGTAGGCGTCCTGGGGCTTCTGGAGACAGTTGGTGGTCATCAGGATCGCTCCCGGAAACGCGGCGAATTCCTTGGTCTGGTTCTGCCATGCCGTACCGTAATGGCCGTAGAAGTGGTCATACTTCTTCAGTTCCGGATATCCGTGGGTCGGAAGCATTTCCCCGTGGGTGTAGATGTAGATCCCTTTTCCTTCGGTCTGCTTCAGGAGTTCTTCCAGATCTTTGAGGTCATGGCCGGAGACCACAATGGCCTTGCCTTTTTTGGCGCCCAGCGGAACCTGTGTCGGGACCGGATGACCATAGGTTCCGGTATTTCCGGCATCCAGAAGTTCCATGGTCCGCAGATTGACCTGACCGCATTTCATGCAGAGGTCGAAATACTCGTTGACGCCCAGGGAGTTGTCCAGGGTCGCCGCCATCGCTTCATGGATAAAGGCGTAGACCTGCTCATCGGTCTGGCCGAGAATCGCGGCATGGTCGGCATATGCGCTCATTCCCTTGATGCCGTAAATCAGCAGCTCTCTGAGAGAATGGGCGTCCGGGTCTGCGGCCGGTTCATTCACGCCGACTGTTTCCCCCTGGGCCACCATTTCTTCCTTTGTACCCTCTGGTGTAAAACGGGCGGCTTCCTCGGAAAATTCCGTCTTCCCGCCGGCTTCTGCGATCTTGGCCTTGAGGGTTTCCCGGTGGCGGACGCATTCGCTGATAAATTCCACGAACCGCTCCGGATCAAAATCCACGTTGGTCAGTGTGGAGAAAAGGGCTCTGGCCGTAAAATGATTTATGGTCTCATCACTGATGCCGTGCTTTCTCGCCTCGACAGCATAGAGGGAAAGCCCTTTGACGGCATAGACCAGGAGATCCTGCAGTTCCGCAACATCCGGCTGCTTGCCGCATACGCCGATCTTGGTGCATCCTTCGCCTTTGGCGGTCTGTTCACATTGAAAACAAAACATGGTGTCTCCTTTCGCGGGGTTGCCCCCGTTTGGTGGTTGACTGCTCTTCATCGTTCTGGCTGTAGTTTTACCGGGGAATAAATTTTTTTTCCTTGACTTAGATCAAGTTGTTCGATTTTTTTACAGCAGACAGCATACCTGTTCCGGTACATGGCCCTGGTGTAGAAGCAGGAAGATAAGAAACAGAATCTCACTGACATTTCCAATCTTATTCCTTTCACCAGAAGTTATTACATCACAGGTTTAAACATTTGAATATACGGTGAAGAATGTATTTATCTCCGTCCTCCCCTTCGTTAAGAAACATGATTCGAAATCATGCCGCGCCTTTCTTTTTCCGCACCGGTCTCCTTTTTTTTATACTGTTCCTCACCGCCTGTGCCCCCACAGTGCAGGCCCCATCCGCACCGCCCAGAGACGAATGTGTCATTCTGCTCCACGGCATGGGCCGGACCCGCTACGCCATGGCAAGTCTGGCAGCGACCCTCGCCGAAAACGGCTACCACACGGTCAACTTCGGCTATCCGGGCACGGACGAGACCATCGAGGCCATCGCAGCGACGGATATCCCCTGCATGGTGGAAAAATGCCTGGCGTTTCAGGCCCGGAAAATCCATTTTGTCACCCACTCGCTGGGAGGGATTGTCGTCCGGCAGTATCTTCAGAACCACTCCCTGCCCGAAGGAAGCCGGGTGGTCATGCTCAGCCCGCCGAATCAGGGAAGTGAACTGGTCGATTACCTGAAGGATCTCTGGCTGTACCGGTGGAAAAACGGTCCGGCGGGTCAGCAGCTCGGCACGGGGTTTCGCAGCGTTCCCAATACCCTGGAACCGGTGGATGCGGAAATCGGCGTGATTACGGGCCGGCACAGCTTCAATCCCCTTTTTTCCCAGCTCATTCCGGGGCCGGACGACGGGAAAGTGTCCGTGGAACGGGCCCGGCTTGCGGAAATGGAGGACTTTCTGGTACTGCCCGCGACCCACACCTTTATTGTCTGGGACTCGACGGCCCGGAAACAGGTCTTATATTTTCTGGAGAACGGCGCGTTCAAACACCGGTAAAGTGATCTTCCGGACCGGAGATCCGGAAACCCAAGGGAGGAAAGGATGCCCTTTGTCCGACTGCCCGGCCTTGCCGGAAAAGTATATGTTCCGGAACCGATGCCCCTGCAGCAGAAAAAGCATGACTGCAGAGACTGTTTTTCCTGCCAGCAGTGCGGCGAGGACCGCTGCCGTGTCTGCCGCGGTCCGGGTCCGGATGCGGCCGGCGGAGAAAGCAGGAAGATAAAAAACCGCGCCCGGCGGCGCTGTCCGCTGCGGCGCTGATATCAAAGGAGGTTGTATCGATGAAACTGAACTGTAAACAGTGGTGCCACATCAAGGAAATGCTTGCAAATCTCAAGTGCCCGAACTGCTTCAATGTCAAAGTGGCTCTTTGTGATGATGACGAAAAGGACAATGCCAAATGCGAAAAATGCGGCTGCCGTTTTGAATTCAATCCCGAAGTGGAAGCCATCGGCATGGAATAATCCTGTCCCGTCCGGATGGACGCTGCGGCGGCTGTCCGGACAGTTCCGCCGCAGCAGCAGGAAAATACCTTGAATCCCTGCCCCCGATGAGATAAGGAAGAACCCGACCGACCTTTTCTTCACCGTCAATCGATTCCGGCCCGATGGTATGTCACGCACCCTCTTAATGCCCGCTGACGCTCCGCTGTTCCGGCGGTATCTTATCCGCCTGTGGCTGTTCCTGTTGATCGGGATCACTGCCGTATATTCCGCCCATGCCCAACATGTTCCCCCGCCTGCGCCGGACACGCAATCCGCCGGACCGGCCCTGGCCAGCGACCTGACCGCCGAATGGACCCGGGAACAGATCGCGGAACTGGACCGGCGCATTGAAGAAGTTGAATCCGGCAAACCGGAACAGGCCGCAGCCTTCTTCGATATCACCGCCGCAGAGATCCAGAAGCGAATCCGTCTTCTCCGCAATACCCGTTCCCTTTATCAGCGCATTCTGACGGCCCTGGAACAGATCGAGGCCCAGCAGCAGGAAATCACGGAACTCGAAGAGCAGGTCAGTCACCTGAACCGGAGCGGTCTGACGGAAGCCCCCCCGTATTCTATCCACTATTATGATACGCTGCTCGACCGACTGACGGCGTCCCGCCAGGAACTGGAGAATATACGGGATTCTCTGCAGCTTGCCGCAGCGACCCTGGACGCTGCACGGGAACGGGCGGAGGAGGCCCGGCGTATCTGGCGGAGAACCAGAGAGCAGATCCAGACGGAAGTGAGCGGCAACATGAACCGGACGGCCGAGTGGGAACTGCTCCTGGCACAGCTGGAACGGGAGTGGGCCGAAGCCCTTTTCGCCTTTGAAAGGGTCCATCTGGAAAAACTCCGGAACATGGAACGGATCGAAGAACGGCAGGTCCGGCGCTACGAAATCCCGCTGGACTGGGTGCGGAACCACCTCCGGTTCGACGAGGCAGACCTGAATGCCCGGCTGAATACCCTGCGGATCGAGAAAACAGCCATAGAGGACCGTCTCGGCCAGATGGCCGGCGAAGCGGAACAGAAACGGCAGGAATGGCGAACCACGCTTTCCGGTGCGGCACCGCCGGTTCATGACGCAATGATCAAGGCCCGTGAGGCATGGCAGCAGACCTACCAGACTATGCAGGAGCAGCTGGAAGAGCGGCTGCAACTGATCGGCTACAAGGAAAACATCTGGCAGTACCGGTATAACCTGCTGCTTGACGGAGAGGAGCCGGAAACCCTGGTCAGGTGGCAGGAGGCGGCGCAGGCCCATATCGAGGAGAGTAACCGCCAGATTCATCTGCAGCAGCAGTATCTGAGCAGTCTGCAGATCCAGATCAGCACG
>JBEPXL010000266.1:0-5412 GCA_041641935.1 Desulfobacteraceae bacterium
GTGCATAAACAGGCATTTTTTTCGTCTTGTCTATCTGAATCGTACTGGGGGAAAGGACTTCACATATCCAGTCCGGAGATACTTCAATCCAGTTGGTTTCCGGAAGATCAGGTAATCTTTCTTTCTTCCAGCCTGCGAGGTCCGGAACAAGAATGTTTTTGCCAATTAACAATTCAGGTTCGAATAAGATTATCCAGCCGCCCGGTCCTCCACGCCCTTTTGCGAAGGGATTAACGATTTCGCCTCCAAGAGACGAAACCGCCAGTGAATGTCTGGGTGACGGCCTGGGCATTGTATGCAGTTCACCATTTATTATTTCTCCAGTCATATTTTCAGGTATGTCAAATAAATCCGTGTATGTAGCTTCCTTTTTTGCTGAATCCCCCATTGCTTTTTCTCCCTTTGCAACCTGCCGAACGATAGCGATTCAGACTTTGCATTTTTCAAAATCTCTCCATATTTCACCTCAACCAATTCAATCAGCGTCGGGGTTCTTTGCATCCGCTGAATTTATGGGGTGGACAAGGACGTCCGTGCAGGGTCTTATTTTACTGAGCAAATCTCCCATTTGACGTTCGGCCACCTCTGTATCGTGCGCTACCTGAGCCCGCAGCCAATAGCCGTTGGAAAGACCGAAAAACCTGCACAATCTCAGGTCTGTATCGACAGTAACGGAACGCTTTCCCGAGATTATCTCGCTGATGCGCTGTGGAGGCACACCAACCTCTTTGGCCAGGCGATACTGCCTCAGGCCCATCGGTTTTAAGAACTCCTCCAGCAAAAGCTCACCGGGAGTTACGGGATCGAGTTTTCTCATGGTAGTTTCGCCTCAATGGTAATCAATAATTTCGACGTTTTCGGCGCCAGCGTCCGTTCATCGGAAGCAGATGCGCCATTGCCGGTTTATCCGGATGCTGTATTGTCCAGCTCGCTTGCCTTTTAGCGCTTCCAGCCGATTACCGGGCGGCACTCTCAGATCCTCGAGATTGGAGGCAATTTCAAGCTGTCTCAATTTCCGGCGGGCAATTGTGGCGATCCCCGCAAACCGCTTGACGCGGTTTCCTGTAGAAAGGGCCTCGGTATCGGGGTACTTGAAGGATCAAATCATTGAAGCGTATGGTAATCCATTGCGTGATTACCGGTCAAGCATGATTATCCGGCTCACCCAAATTCACCCGCAGCCAAAGGCAGGCGGGTGCAGCACGTAATCGATAAAGAAACTGATGTTTTGCTGCGGCAAGAGAAATCTGAAATGAAACGACGGGATTCAAGGCAGAGGGATCATCTGCCATCGTGACTGGAAGAGTACCTGAATTCGCTCACGGGCACAATTTCAGGCACAATGGACGATTTTCCAAAAAAAAAGGATTAGCTCCACACAAGCTAACCCTTTTTTAATACAGCAAATTTTGAAGTGCCGAGGGACAGAATCGAACTGCCGACACGGGGATTTTCAGTCCCCTGCTCTACCGACTGAGCTACCTCGGCGCAAACGAAACCTCTGTTTAATATAAGCGAGGAAAAGAGTCAAGCACTTTTTATGTCAGATCCCCGAAAAAAGACTGCAGCAGGGCTGCCGCCGCAATGGCGGCGGTTTCAGCCCGCAATATACGCGGCCCCATGCCCGCTGTCACGAATCCGGCTGCTTCTGCCTCCGCCGCTTCTTCAGCGCTGAAACCGCCTTCCGGACCCAGAGCGGCAAAAATGGAACCGTACCGTCCCCGCTCCGTCCGCGCAAAGACGGATGCCCCCTCCGCTCCAGCCTTTTCCTCCCAGAACATGATCTTCAGGTCCGCTGCACGGCCCATCGCCACCATCTCCGCAAAGGAGACCACCGGACCGATCTCCGGAATCCGGCTTCTGCGGCACTGCTTGAGGGACTCCCGGGCGATCTTTTCCCACCGTTCCATCCGGCCCCGCAGGCGGCGTTCATCGGGCCGGGCCACGGATCGTATGCCAAAGAAGGGGATCAGCCGGCAGACGCCCAGTTCGGTCAGGGGCCGGACCAGGCTGTCCATCTTCTTCTCCTTCAGAAATCCCTGTGCGATGGTGATCTCCACCGGTGATTCGACTGCGGATGTTCCCGCATCCATCACCGATACCGTAACCCCTTCGGGCAGCAGTTCCGCGATCTGGCCGGTATACTCCCGCCCCTGCCCGTCAAACAGGCAGACCGGGTCGCCCGGACGAAGCCGGAGAACATTGCGGATATGGTTGGCATCAGGACCGGACAGCAGTACGCGTCCGGCCCCGGCTTTTTCCGGATCGATAAAGAACCGGCGCATCAGCCCTCGACGCCGGTCTCATCCGTTGCGGTTTCCTCTCCGGCTTTCTCGGCGATCTCCTGGGACGGCCTGATCCGGATCACCGCCGCACTGTCATTCTGCAGATAGGTTTTCGCCAGTTTTGAAACCTCCTCCGCCGTTATGGCGGCATAGTCTTCCTGAATGGTGGTGGACCACTCTATCTGCTCGGGATGCTCCCGGGAGCCGGTCAGGACGGTATTGAGCCAGTAGCTGTTCTGCTGGCGCATGTCCTTGATGCCGGTCAGGGTCGGGTCCACCGCCCGCCGCAGTTCCTCGTCCGTGACCCCGTTTTTCGCCAGATCGGCACTGATCTCCTTCACCGCCGTCACCACCCGGTCGGCCTCGTCGGGATTGACGCTGATCACCGCCTGAAACAGCCCGTAATCCGGATAGGCCCGGCTGGGATTGTTGTAGGCATAGGGCGAATAGGTCGCCCCCAGTTTTTCCCGGACCACCTCCCGGAGCCGGTCCGAAAAGACGCTGGCAAGGGTCGACAGCCGCCGGGTCCGCTGAATGTCCCACATATCGTCGGTGGGATAGACGACCCGGACCATTCCCTTGGGAATCTTGGTGTTCACGTCCAGCGACAGGGCTTCTCCTTTCGGCACATGGGGCTTTTGGGCACGGGGTGTTTCCGCCGTCCCGGTGCGCGCTTTCATGCTGCCGAAATAGCGGGTGGCCAGTTCCGTCACCTCTTCCACATCAAAATCCCCCACAATGGAAAGCTCCAGCGGGGCCTCGCTGATGGGTTTCCGGGTCCATTCCTTTACATCCTCCAGGGTCAGCGTCCGGAAGGTGTCATAGGGCGGCATACCGAACCGGCTGTCACCACCAGCCAGAAACTGTTCCCCCTGCAGGGTCATGGCCCCTTCGATGGTGCGGGTCAGCTTCCGGTACATCTGGTCGTACCGGGCCATCACCAGTTCATAGGCATCTTTCCGGTATCCCGGATCATTGAGATAGGCGTAAAACAACTGAAACATCAGCGGAATTTCATCGGACACCGTACTTCCCTGGAACAGAAACCGGTCCTGTTTGATGTTGAACCGTACCCCGGTGCTCTTTCCGGCCAGGGCCCGTTCCAGCTGATCCCGGTCCATCTGCCCCAGGCCGCTTTCGTTGAGGACCGCCTCACTCAGTCCGGAGAGTCCCGGTTTGTCGGCCGGTTCCGTGGAACCGCCCGCCCCGAAGGCGAGGTTGGCGATGACGGAGTTGGCCTCAAAATCGGTCTTCTTCAGGTTGAGGCGGAACCCGTTTTCAAAATCGATCTGGACAATGCCCAGATCTTCCAGTTCCCGTTTTTCAGCGATTTTCCCCGGCTTTTCCGGCTCGGGCAGATAGGGAAAGGCGACCAGTTCCTCGGCCTCGGGTTTTGCCACCGCGACGGCCTCGCTTTGGTCATAGGCGGCCAGAATCATCTCTTCCGGCGCTTTCTCCTCACCGTTCAGATCCGAATTCCCCGTCACCATCACCAGCCGGTGGTCTGCCGCCCAGACGGATTTGAATGCGGCATAGACCTCATCCAGCGTAATGTCCCGGATGATGGGCGCGTAGAGTGCCTTTTCCTGTGCCGGGGACTGAAACACCCGGTCTCCGTTGATGTTCCGGATAATCTGGCGGGCCAGCCGGTTGCTCTCCCGGGTCGAGGCGTTTTTGACGGCCCGGTCCAGACCGGCAAGATAGTCTTTCCGGACCCGTTCCAGTTCCGCTTCGGTGAAGCCGTACTTCAGTGCCTGCCGGAGGGCCTGTTCCAGGGTGGAGAGTGTCTCTTCCCACTTTCCGGGATCGGTTTCCGCCGCCAGAACGCCGTACTTTACATACTTCAGGAAAATTCCCGACCCCACGGTCGCGTCGGTAAAGGGCGTTTCGGGTTTCTTGAGCATTGTCCTGAGACGGTTCTGGACGATCTGGTCCGCAATGCTGCGGATCAGGCTCTGTTTCTGCCAGGCCAGGGAATCGGGTTCCGGAACGATTTCGTCCAGCACCTGAACCGTCACCTGGGTATTGCCGGCCTCTTTTTCATGGTGATAAAAGGCTTTTTTACCGGTGTGATCAAAATCGCCGGGGTCCGGTTCCGCCCGCCGGGGGGCCCGGGGCTGTATATCACGAAACCGCTCCCGGATCATCTTCTCGGCCATTTTCAGGTCAACGTCCCCCACCATCACCAGCACCATCTGTTCGGGCCGGTACCAGGTGTCGTAATAATCCTTCAGCAGCGCCCGGTCCGCCGTCTCCAGTACCGCTTTTTCGCCGATGGGCAGCCGCTTCGGCAGACGGAATCCGGGAAGCTCGAACTTGAAGGTCTCCCTGAAAGTCCGGTAGGAGGCCGAGTCTCTGGCCCGCATCTCCTCCAGAATCACCCGCCGTTCCCGGTCGACCTCTTCGGGCAGCAGCAGGGCGCCCCGGGCGTAGTCCTTCATGACCATCAGCCCGTCGGCCAGATTTTTCCGGTCCCCTTCGGGCAGCAGTACATCATAGACGGTTTCGTAAAAACCGGTATGGGCGTTGGCGTCGGGACCGAATTCCATTCCGATCCGCTGAAAGAACCTGACCATTTCACCCGGCGGGAAATTCTCCGAGCCGTTGAACATCATATGCTCCAGAAAATGGGCCAGCCCCTGCTGTTCGTCGGTTTCGTGCATGGACCCGGCCTGAACATTCAGGTGCATGCTGACCCGGTCTTCAGGGGTGTCGTTCTGCATCAGCACGTACCGGAACCCGTTGGGCAGCCGCCCGAATACGAGTGCCGGATCGGGTTTCAGATCGCTGGTTTCATGGGGCCATTGCGGCACCGGCTGGTCCGCCACCGGCTTTGCCCAGGCTGTCGTATCCAGAAACGTCCCCGTGCCGCCGCCCGCCAGCAGGGAAAGCAGGGCGAGCAGAAAAACGGCGAACACCGGGGCCGTTATGCGTTGTTTTCTGTGTCGTTTCTCCATGTTGATCCACTCCTTTATCAGACATTCCTGTCGACCACGCCACACTGGTCGTATGGTTCATTTTGATGCTATTGAAGGAAGAAAACTGCGGATGTACGGCCGGGATCAGCCCAGCAGCGCAAGAATATCATACATGCTGACCGGTTTTTCATAAAAGCCGTTGAAACCGT
>JBEPXL010000267.1:0-5409 GCA_041641935.1 Desulfobacteraceae bacterium
GATGCCGTTTCCGGAAAATACCGGGAACGGCTCTCCTGCTTACGGAGCCGGGGCAGTCCGGGTTGCCCCGGTGCAAGGTTGCACAGACGCAGGCGGATCATCCGCGATTGACCATGTTTTTCTAATTGACATGCCCTTTTTTCTTTTTCCGGAGAAATATACAGGAAATCCCCCCTTGTAACCCCGATTGCCCTCCGCTACGATGCGCCATCTGTTGCACCCATTCAACCTGTTGCTTCACCTGTCATCCAGGGGTGACAATAATCGGAGGTTATCCATGAGCATCCTGAAAAGCCGGACGGTATTAGGGTGGATTGCCGTTTTCAGCTCCGCGTTTTTTCTGTATCTCTCCACCGCAGCGATCCGATGGTCCGAATCACGGGTCGAAATCGATGCTGCTTTTTTCCTGTTTGCCCGCTATTCTCTCGGCTTTCTTGTGGTCTGTACCGTATTGCTGCTCAAAGGCCAGCGGCCGGTACCCAAACGGTATCACATACTGGCCGCGCGGACGGTCTTCAACATTCTTGCCGTTTTTTTCTTTTACAAGGCGGTGGTGGTCAGCACCGTGGCAGAGGCCAACATCCTCAACATGACCTATCCCGTCTTTATTGCTCTCTTTTCCTGGTTTTTTTTCAATGAAAGGGACCCCGTCAACATTATTCTGGTACTGATGGCCTTTATCGGTATCTGGCTCATTGTTTCACCCGGAAAAATCAGCCTCTCTGCCGATAACCTCTGGGGACTGGCATCGGGTATCAGCGCCTGCTTTGCCATCATTACACTGGACCGGTGCCGGGAAGACCATGATTCCGAAACCATCCTCTACTTCATGTTCGGCGTCGGTTCCCTCATCATCTATGTGGTGTTCCCGGACAGAATCTTCATTCCGAATCTTCAGGAATTCTACTATCTGCTTCTCTCCGGCGGATTCAGTCTCATCGGCATTTATCTGCTCACACTCGGGTTTCGCTATGTGACGGCTGTCGAAGGCGCGATTATTTCCTCCACCCGCATCTTTCTGGCCGCCATTCTTGGCCCGTACATTGTCGCCGAATCCCACATGAGTCTGACCGGCTGGATCGGGGCGGCCCTGATCTTCACGGCCAATGCCTGGCTTGCCTTGCGGAAATCATCCAGTTCTAAATCCGGTAGTTGAGATAGACCAGCCGTGCGATGGTCAGACTGACGACAGCGATAAAGAGGGGGCGGATAAACTTTGCCCCTTTCTGAATCGCCATGTTGGAACCGATGCGGGCGCCGATGAACTGCCCCGTCGCCATGACAATTCCGAAGGCGTAAAGGACATTCCCGCCCAGGATAAAGAGCGACAGCGAAACGATATTGCTGGTGAAGTTCATGATCCGGGTATATCCCGCCGCCCGCTTCATGTTATAGCCCATCAGCAGGGAAAAACCCGCCATCCAGAAAGAGCCGGTTCCCGGCCCGAAAAAACCGTCATAAAACCCGAGTCCCAGCCCGAACAGGGGAAAGAAAAACCGCCGGTCCATCCGGGGAACCTGATCAATATCGCCCATCTGCTTTGAAAAAATGGTGTAGAGAAGGATGGCTGCGAGAAGGATTGGGATGAGGCGAGCGAGAAAAGAGGGATCGAGCCGTTGAATGGCCCACGCGCCCGAAGCGGCCCCGATCAGGGTGAAAAGTATTCCTGTCCCTGATTCCCGGAGGGAGGCTTCGCCTTTCCGGATAAAGTTCCAGGCCGAGGAGAACGTACCGAAACTCCCCTGGAACTTGTTGGTTCCCAGTGCCACCTGCGGCGGCAGACCCGTGGAGAGAAGAACCGGCAGGGCAATGAGACCGCCTCCGCCGGCGACGGAATCGACAAAACCGGCACAGAGACCGGTGCTGAAGAGAAGGAGGAGAAGTTCTGGTGTCAATGTTGTCTTTCCTGTCAGAGAAATAAATGTAGGGGCAGGCCCCCGTGCCTGCCCTGTTGGTGGTGGGGCCGACGTTCATTTCGTCCCGATTTTCTGCCCCACGGTTACGGCCGGATCGACAGTGCGACCGCCGGGGCAAACACGGGGGGCTGCCCCTACAATCATTGCCGCGCCCACCCTGCATTCTCCATAAACATTAACAGGCTGCGGCGGTTGTCGCGGCTCGTTTTTTATGTTTGCTCCCTCGCGTTTGAATTTCCCCGGCGGATGCCGTATATTATCCAAAAAGCAGTCGCATGATCACAGTTCAGCCATTTCTAAAGACGGAACGAGCGGCATCACTGAATCCAATCCCGAATTTCAAGGTTCTTCGATACAAACCAACCCGTATAAACCGAAGCAAATTAAAAAAAAGGAAGAAATAATGGAAGCGATAAAAATCAATGCCACTTTAAAAAAAGACGGCGAACTGACTCTGAAAAACCTGCCCTTGAGGGAGGGGGATGCCGTGGAGGTAATGCTTCTGATTTCTAAAGAAAGTAATAAAAAGAACAAATCAACGGCATCCGCCTTGCTGAAATCAGAAATTACCGGGCTGTGGAAGAACAGGGAAATTTCTGATTCCTCGGTGTTTGCACGCCAGTTGAGGGATGCCGCGCAAAACAGAAAGATATGACCATGCGACTTCTTGATACAGATATCATGATTGACGTGCTTCGTTCGTATCCGCCCGCGCTTGAATGGCTTTCATCCGTCGGAAATGAATCCATCGCCCTGCCCGGCTTTGTGGCAATGGAATTGATACAAGGCTGTTCGGACAAATCCGAACAGAACCGGCTGCTTGTCTCTATCGCCGACATGGAAATTATGTGGCCGGAAGCGGAGACCTGTAAACGTGCGATGGAGACATTCGCGGAATATCGTCTGGCTCATGCCATCGGTATTATTGATACGTTGATCGGCCAGATGGCGGCGGACGAAGACATTCCGCTTCATACGTTCAATATCAGGCATTATCGGATAATTCCGGGTCTGGAAATAATTTCGCCATATGAAAAATAGCCAGGTCTTGATCCTTTGCAAAAACCAACGGAGTACCATTTCAACCGAATGAGTGCCCCGTACCCCTGTAGCAATGACCGGATATTTCTATGTATCGGATAATCGGCAACATCCTGGTTGCGCGAACAGGGCAGGCACGGGGGCCTGCCCCTACACCAGCGTAACCACCGTAATCTCCGGCGGTGCAAACAGCCGGAACGGAAATACCAGCGTACCGAGTCCCCGGTTGACATAGGTGTATCCCCAGGGCTCCCGG
The DNA here is from genome assembly GCA_041641935.1 of Desulfobacteraceae bacterium. Taxonomy (GTDB): domain Bacteria; phylum Desulfobacterota; class Desulfobacteria; order Desulfobacterales; family Desulfococcaceae; genus JBEPXL01. The sequence continues at coordinate 3,214 of JBEPXL010000267.1, forward strand.
ACCAGCCCGGCCCGATAGCGTTCGGGGCGGCGGATCGGCAGAACGAACCGGCTGAGATACGGAATGTAAATCTGGCCCCCGTGGGTATGACCGCTGAGGGTCAGATCAGCGGTCATGGCCTCCGTGAAATCTCCGACAATATCCGGATTGTGGGAGAGAAGAACTGTAAACGCATCTTCCGGAATATTCCGCAGTGTCCGGGAAAGATCACCCGTATACCAGAAATCATCCGTGCCCGCGATGTAGATGGTATCACCGTTTCGGGTGAGGCGGACCGCTTCATTCCGGAGCATCTCAAATCCCGCTCCTTCCAGTGCCTTTACAACCCGTTCCGTATCATGCCCCTGATCGTGATTCCCCAGAACCGAAAACTTGTCGCCCGCTTTGAGTCCGCGCAGGGCATCAGCGGTCACAGTGAGGTAATCCGTATCCGATACCGGCAGCCAGTCCTGCCAGAATGAATTGACCGCACCGGTAATGAAATCCCCTGTCACCGTCACCATATCCCAGGACATGGCGTTGATCCGGTTCACAACCCATTTCAGATAGTCGCCGTCGATCCAGAAACTGGTGTGGAGATCCGAAATCTGGACAATCCGGAAGCCCCGGAAGGAAGACGGAAGGGATGGATACGCCAGTTGCACATTCTCCACCGTAAGCCGGGTTCGTGCAAAGAACCCCCAGCCGAGAACGGTAACCAGCCCCAGCCGCCAGCCATAGCGCAGGAAATCCCGCCGGGTAAGACGGTGCTGCTTCTTTTCGGTTTTCTGTTCCATCAATCGCTGTTCTCCCTCTGCAGATTTTCCATTCATCACACAAAATATATATCATCACAACACCAAATACAGGTTCAGCAGGAGAAATAAGGGAAATCCCCGATTGATTCTTCTTCTTTTATTGAAGAAGATACGTCACATGGTATAGAAGACAGAAACCGGATAGCCTGATGCCCGCATCATCCGGGGCAGGGATATGCGGTTCCGGTCACTGTGTGCTGGTTGTGGTTCATCGAGAACTGATAAAATACAGGAGTGTTCCCGTGGCAGAATGGTATCAACTGAGTGTCGATGAAGTGGAAGAGGAGCTGAATACCACTCCGGAGGGGCTTGAAAGCAGTCAGGCCGAAGAGCGTCTGGACGAGTACGGAAAAAACGAACTGGAAGAAAAAGGAACCCGGAGCGCCTGGAAAATCCTTTTTGAACAGTTTGCCCAGACGATGGTGATCATCCTGATCATTGCGGCTGTTATTTCCGGTTTTCTGGGAGACTGGATGGAGGCAGGGGCCATCATGGCAATTGTTCTCCTGTTTGCCATTCTCGGCTTTATCCAGGACTACCGGGCCGACCGGGCCATGGCGGCGCTCAAGGAAATGTCGGTTCCCGAAGTCCGGGTGCTGCGGGATGGAAAGGAACAGACAATCTCTTCAGTTGAACTCGTCCCCGGCGATGTGGTTCTGCTGGAAGCAGGAAACGTGATCCCGGCCGACCTGCGAATGATAGAAGTTAATGATCTGCAAGTCGATGAGGCGGCCATGACCGGAGAATCGGAGCCGGTCTACAAGCAGACCGAGGCCATCGATGAAACCGATATTTCCCCCGGCGATAAACTGAATATGGGCTTCAGCGGAACCGTCGTCAACGCCGGGCGCGGAAAAGGCATCGTCGTGGAAACCGGCATGAGTTCGGAAATGGGCAAAATCGCCGGAATGATCCAGGATGATGATTCCGGCATGACGCCCATGCAGAAGGAACTGGACCATGTGGGGAAAATGCTCGCTGCCGGCGGCGTGATCGTCGCCATTGTCGTGGGCCTGGTCGGGTATTTTCTGCTGGACCAGCCGGTCAAGCAGATGTTCCTTGTGGCGGTCAGCCTGGCGGTGGCGGTGATTCCCGAGGGGTTACCGGCTGTAGTTACCCTGACCCTTTCCCTCGGTTCCCAGCGGATGCTGAAACGGAACGCCCTGATCCGGAAACTTCCGGCGGTGGAAACCCTCGGTTCCGTCACGGTGATCTGTACCGACAAGACCGGAACCCTGACCCAGAACCGGATGACCGTCACCCAGGTCTGGACGGTCGGCGAAAAAACGACACTGTCGGATATTGAAGAGTCGGAACCGGACAAACCGGCCCTGGAACATCATGACGAGGAAAAACTGGACAATCTGTCAAAGGCGGCATCCCTGCTGATCGCGGGCGG
>JBEPXL010000268.1:0-5407 GCA_041641935.1 Desulfobacteraceae bacterium
GCCGTTGCCCCGGAGATCGTCATTGCCTCGGCCGGATGGCGCAACCGGTACAGCTGTCCTCATCCCGATGTGCTGGACCGGTACCGGCAACGGGACGCCCGCATCTTCCGGACGGACAGGGACGGCGCTGTGGAAGTGGTCACCGACGGGCGGGAACTGACGGTCCGGTCCATGCGGCAGGCGGATTGGGATTGACAATATGAGACCGGATGGAGTACGTCAATAAGAAGGTGTAGAAATTTCGCCAATCTGCTTGCACCTGCTTATCAAAAGATAAAGGAGACGAATATGAAAGATGTTGTCATCGCATCCGCCTGCCGGACCGCCATCGGTGCCTTCGGGGGTACGCTGAAGGATATGCACGCCGCAGACCTTGCGGCCACGACCATGAAAGAAGCTGTCAAACGCGCCGGAATCGATCCGGTGGTGATCGACGATATCCGGTACGGCTGCTGCCTTGAACCGGCCGACAGCCTCAATGTCACCCGGGTGGCATCCCTGATGGCCGGTCTTCCCGACACGGTTCCCGCGGTCACCATCAACCGGGTCTGCATTTCCGGAATGGAGGCCGTCCTTTCGGGCATGGCCATGATCCAGGCCGGTATGGCCGACGTGATTCTGGCCGGAGGAACCGAGCAGATGTCCGGCACGCCTTACATTCTGCCCAAGGCCCGCTGGGGATACCGGCTCCAGGACGATACCCTGGTCGATTCCATGATGCGGGCGCTCTACTGCGGTTCCCATCTGATTCCCCATCCGGAAACCGGTCCGGTCAATGCCGATGAACCCCCTATGAGCCTTTTTAAAGGCAAGCCCTACATCATGGGACATACTGCGGAATTCGTGGCCCAGTACCTCGATATCAGCCGGGAGGAGATGGACGAAGTCGCCCTCCGGAGCCACAACAATGCCGAACGGGCCAACATGGACGGTTCCTTTGCAGAGGAGATCGTGCCGGTTGAAGTGCCCCAGCGGAAGAAGCCGCCGATTGTCTTTGAAAAGGATGAACACTTCCGGCCCGGCATGACCCTGGAAAAGCTCCAGAAACTGCCGCCCGCCTTTGTGCCGGAGATCGGCAAGGTCACCGCCGGAAACGCCAGCGGCATCAATGACGGTTCCGCGGCCATGCTGATCATGTCCGCCGAAAAGGCAAAAGAACTCGGCGTGACCCCGCTGGCCCGGATCCGGGCTGCCGGCAAAGGCGCCTGCCACCCCTCGATCATGGGGCTGTCACCGGTTCCGGCGGTCAACCAGCTGATGGAACAGAGCGGTCTTGCGATTTCGGATTTTGAACTGGTGGAAGTCAACGAGGCGTTTGCGGCCCAGTACATCGGCTGTGAACGGGAACTGGGGCTTGACCGGGAGCGGACCAACATCAACGGCTCCGGCATCGGCCTGGGGCATCCCATCGGCGCCACCGGGTGCCGGCTCATGGTCACCCTCCTGCATGGCATGAAGAAACAGGGGAAGACCCTCGGGCTGGCCACCCTCTGCGGCGGCGGCGGGGTTTCCATGGCCAGTGCCATCGAAATGCTCTAGACCGACCCAAAAAATCTGCATCCCCACCAGCCGGAGGAAGCGGGGAAGGGGCCGTTCAGTTGCCGGACCCCGCTTCCTTTGCCGACTGGAGTTTTTCATGAATCATCCGGAGCCCCGCCAGGGTCAGGTCGGGCTCCACCGCTTCAATGGTCCGGCAGACCCGGTCCATCAGCGGCGCGAGACCGCCCGTGGCGATCACCTTCGGCGGCATGGTCATTTCCCTGCGCATCCGCTCCACAATGCCGTCCACCAGACCGGCATACCCGTAAATGATGCCCGACTGCATACTCCCGGCCGTATCCGTGCCGATGACCCGTTCCGGCGGGGTCAGCAGTTCCACCCGGGGCAGTTTGGACGCCTTCATGAACAGGGCTTCGGCGGAAATGCCGATGCCGGGGCTGATGGCGCCGCCGAGGTATTCGCCTTTGGGCGAAATGGCGTCGAAGGTGGTGGCCGTGCCGAAATCGATCACGATCAGGCCGGTCCGGTACTTTTCAAAGGCCCCGACGGCGTTGACGATCCGGTCCGCACCGACTTCAAGGGGATTGCTGTAGAGAATCGGCATCCCCGCCGATGAGCGGGCATCCACCCAGTGGGGCGGGTGGTTCAGGTATTTCCGGCAGAAGGCATCCAGAATCGTCACCATGGGCGGCACGACACTGGAGATGATGGTGGCCGTTATCGCCGCAGGGTCGAATCCGCTGCCGGAAAAAAGCCCCGTCACCAGCAGGTTGAATTCGTCTTCCGTCGTATTCCGCTCTGTCCGGATGCGCCAGTCCCGCACCAGTGTTTTTCCGTCATAGAGTCCCATCACCGTATTGGTGTTTCCCACATCGATGACAAACAGCATCGGCAGACACCTCCTAAAAGAGTCGTGTAATCTCGTCCACTTCAAACCGGGGCCACGCAGCCGGCTGCCCTTCCTGCAGCGCTTCGATTCCCGTGCCCGCTTCCCGTACCTCCCCGATCATCGTCACCGCAACGCCTGCCCGGAAGATCTCCCCGATCAGATCTTTGACATTCTCTTCCCGGCAGCAGATCAGCAGACTGCCCGACCCGATCAGTCCCAGGGGATGGATGTCGAACAGACGGCACATGGCCATGGTCTGGGGGAAGACAGGGATATTCTCGACAAACACCCGAATCCGGTGACCGCCTGCGATGCTCAGTTCCTCCAGTGCAGAGGCGACACCGCCTTCGGTGACATCGTGCATGGCGCTGGTGCCGGGACATTTGGCGGCGATCCGGGCCTCGTCAAGGACACTGATCCGGGAAAGAAAATCGCTGCACCGGTCAATCTCTTCCGCCGGAACCCCTTTTTCCAGCAGCTGGTCCCGGAATTCCCGGGCGATGATGGAGGTTCCCTCCACAGCAATCCCTTTGGTCAGCAGCACCCGGTCCCCCGGCCGCATGGCGGCCTTGTCGATCAGGTCGGCCCGTTTCACGGTTCCGGCCAGCATGCCGTTGACCACGGGCCGGGTGACGGCATCGGTGATTTCGGTATGTCCCCCGCAGAGGGTGATGCCCCACCGGCGGCAGACCGCTTCCAGATCGCGCATCACCTGAAAAGCCCCGGCCGGGGTTGTCCGGGGCGGAAACAGGAGGGTCGTCAGGAACCAGCGCGGAACCGCACCGGAAGTGGCAATGTCGTTGGCATTGACCAGTACGGCATAATGGCCGACGGCATCGGTGGCGAAGGTGATCGGGTCCGATTTGAGAATCAGCACCTCTTCGCCCGAGACATCCACCGCGGCCGTATCCTCGCCGATCCGGGGGCGCAGCAGGACGGACGGATCCTCGAAATCGAAGGCATTCAGGTACTCCCCCAGCAGATCCGCCGGAAACTTTCCGGCTGGAAGCGGCGTCAGAAGGCGGACAATGCCTTCCAGGGCCGACAGGGTGTCGATGGTGAAATCGCTTTCCGCCGCCGCCGTCTCCGCCGCAGCCGGATTCTGCAGAAAGACGGTGACCGCACCCGCCGCGTTTCCGGCCTCGATGTCGAAAAGAAAGTCCCCCACCACCAGCACATTCTCCGGGCGAACCCCCAGCCGCCGGGCTGCCAGCAGAATCCCCTCCGGGCTCGGCTTGGGCGCTGCCGGATCATCCCGGGAGATGATCACATCAAAATCGGACACCTGAACACCGGTGAAGTTTTCAATAGCACGGATGACACAGGCATGCTGGTTCCGGGTGACAATGCCGGTCAGCAGGCCCCGTGCCCTGATAAACCGCAGAATCTCTTCTGCGCCCGTGTTGGGACCGGAACCGGCCGCGCCGTCCAGTTCAAACCGGTCCAGTGCCGCATAAGCGGCGGAACGGGCGGTGTCATCGGGGAGCGCTTCAATAAATTCCAGCACCGGCGTATCCGCCGGGCAGTTGAGTTCTTCCCGGATCACTGCAAAATCGAGTGCCCCGGGCCGGGTCAGGGTTCCGTCAAAATCGAACAATACAGCTTGAATCCGGGTCTGTTTCATCGTTTGTCAGGTCCGCGTAAAAATGAGAGTAAAGTACCGAAACCGCATACAACCGTGCCGGAAAGCATGGCGTAGCGGAAGGCTTCCATGAAGAAGGGTTCCAGTTCCGGGTGGTAGACCTTCAGGTCCATGCCGCCGCTCAGGGTATGGAACACATGATTGAAAATGGCCCCTGCCAGCGCAATGCCCAGTACCATGCCGAGGTTCCGGACCGTGGCCACCGTACCGGCCGCCACGCCCATGAACCGGGGCGGAACGGCACTCATCACCGCCGCGTTGTTGGGCGCGGTAAAAACGGCAATTCCGCTGCCGGCCAGCGCCAGACGCCAGGCCACATCGAGACGGGACATTTCCGGTGTAATGGCGGAGAGATAATAAAGGGAGACGGTCAGCACCGCCATCCCCAGCGTACAGAGAAACCGGGAGCCGATCCGGTCGGACAGGGAACCGGAGATGGGCGCAAAGACAAAGAGAACGGCAAAAAGGGTCACCATCAGATAGCCCGCTGCGTGTTCAGAAAGCCCGTAAGGGTGAACCAGAAAAAACGGCATCAGGAAAACCACGATAAAGAGTCCCGCAAAAAGGACCATGGCGGCAAGGGCCGGAAAGGTAAAAAGCCGGATGCGGAGAAGCGAGGGCGCCAGCAGGGGATGAGACACGGTTCGTTCCGTCCGGATCAGTCCCAGTACGGTGAGCAGCGAGACCAGCAGGCCGCCCAGAATGACCGGGCTGGCGATGCCCATTCTGCGGACATGGGTGATGACAAAGAGAGAACTCGTGAGACACACAATCAGGAAGAGGCTGCCGAACCAGTCAAACCGTTCGGCACGGGAGACGTCCGAGGGGCCGCTCCGCAGAAGCCGGTCCGCAAAAAAGGCGGTCACCAGCCCGATGGGAATATTGATATAGAAAATCGTCTGCCAGTTGAAGTGATGGAGAAGCCAGCCACCCAGCGCCGGTCCCACGGTGAGGCCGGAGGCGACCACCGCTCCGATCATGCCCATGGCCCTGCCCCGTTCGGCAAAGGGAAAGCGATCCACCACAATGGCCTGGGTACAGGACATGATCATGGCCGCCCCCAGCCCCTGAAACGCCCGTGCCGCGATGAGCCAGAGCGCCGACCGGGCCAGCCCGCAGAAGAGGGAACCGATGGCAAAGACGATGAGTCCCCGGGTGTAGACCCACCGGCGGCCCCGGATATCGCTCAGCCGCCCGAAGCTCAGCAGCAGGGCCGATACCGTGAGGAGATAGATCATCATGACCCATTCCACCGTTGAAAGGGGCGCGGCCAGATCGTTCATGATGGCCGGAAGGGCAATGTTGACAATGCTCCCGTCGAGGGTGGACATGAATACCCCCACCGCCACCGCAAAAAAAACCAGCCACTTGTTCGG
>JBEPXL010000269.1:0-5402 GCA_041641935.1 Desulfobacteraceae bacterium
CCCTGTTTATTTCGTCGGACAATGACTTTTCGTCACTGATCCAGGCCGGCGATAAACTCTACAACATTACCCATTTTGAATCCCGGCCGGGGGCCATGTACATTTCGGAGCTGAGTCAGGATCCGGCAACCGGTATGTTGACACCCGTGAATACCCGCAATATCGATTTTTCCGCATGGGAGGGACTCTGGGTTCCCTGCGCCGGAAGCGTCACCCCCTGGGGAACCCATCTGGGCAGCGAAGAGTATCCCCCGGATGCACGGGTGCATGAGGAAGCCCAGTCGATGGAAGACATCGAGGATTATGACAAACCGATGCTCCGGTATTTCGGCGTCGCGGATCCATTTGCAGAGAACGTAACGGTGGCGGATTTCCGGAGCCTCTTCAACGCATACCGGTACGGCTATCCCGTGGAAGTGGCGGTGAACGAAGACGGAAGCTACAATATCAACAAATGGTACGCAATGGGTCGTGTGGCCCTGGAACTGGCCTATGTCATGCCCGATGAAAAAACGGTTTATCTTTCTGATGACGGAACCAATGTGGGGCTGTTCATGTTTGTGGCGGACACCCCCGGCGACCTCAGTGCCGGTGCGCTGTATGCTGCGCAGTGGAACCAGATCGATTCCGTCAACGGGGGTTTTGCCGATATTCAGTGGATTGAACTGGGTCATGCAGATCAGGCGGAAATTCAGACCGCTGTTGAATCCCGTCTGCAGTTCAGCGATATTTTTGATGCCGCGGCGCCCAATGATGACGACACCTGCCCTGCCGGATTCTCCAGCATCAATACCGAAGATTCCGGTCATGAATGTCTCCGGGTGAAATCCGGCATGGAAAAGATCGCTTCCCGGCTGGAAACCCGCCGGTATGCTGCCATGCTGGGCGCCACCACGGAACTGCGGAAGGAAGAAGGCATCACCTTTGATCCGGACAACAAGGTTCTCTATGTGGCCATGAGTGAAGTCTCCCGGGGAATGGAAGACTACATGAGAAACGGAGAGTCGAATGACCGGTATGACGTCGGCGGTCCGAATCACATTACCCTGCCCTACAATCTCTGCGGCTGTGTATACGGAATGGATATTGGAACCGACAGCGACATCGGCAGCAATTACGTGGCCCTGAACATGTACGGCGTCGTCTGCGGCACCATGGCGGAATATGCCGGGACAAGTCCCTATGCCAACAATACATGTGACGTGAACGGCATCGCCAATCCGGACAACCTGACGTTCATCAGGGGATACAAAACCCTGATCATCGGGGAAGATACCGGATCCGGGCATCAGAATGACGCCATCTGGTCCTTTGATATCGAGAGCGAAGAACTGACCCGGATCGAAACCACCCCGTACGGTTCGGAAACCACCTCACCCTACTACTATCCCGACATCAACAACTGGGCCTACATCATGAGCGTTGTGCAGCATCCCTACGGCGAATCCGACGAGGACAAGCTGGCGGATCCCTCCCAGGCTGCCGCTTATGTCGGATTTATCGGTCCCATGCCGGCGATGGAATAATGATTTTCAGAAAGACCGGCGGTACGTCGCTGGTATGATCCGATCGATACAGCCCCCGCTCCCGGTCTGAGGAGCGGGGGTTTTTTATCTTGCTTTATCTCCCCCTTCCCCCCTTTCCTGTTGCGCTTTACTTTCAACTCCTTAAAATTCATATGCTGGTTTACAGTATTTCTGATCAACTGCTGACAGAACTTATTCAACTGTGATATATTGATGTTTATGATTGTCCCTATCCACTCTGCCATGTATCCATAACTGCGCCGTCAGTATTTTCAATGAAAAAGTTGCTGAGCCCGAAAAACGATGTAGTATTCAAAATGCTGTTCACCAGAAACACGGAAGTATTGGCCGATCTGATCAACAGTGTTCTTGAGCGCTCCGACAAAAATCGTATCATATCTGTGGAGATTCAGAATCCGGATATTCTGCCGGATGAAATCGAAAAGAAGTTTATCATTCTGGACATACGGGCTGTTGATGAATCAGGTCATGAATATGATATTGAAATGCAGGTTCGCAGGTATGAGAATTATTCCAGACGCACCCTCTATTACCTTTGCAGGATGTATGGAAATCAGTTAAAATCGGGGGATGACTATCTGGAGCTTCATCCGGTCATCGGCATTCATTTTCTGGATTATACTCTGTTTCCCGATGCTCCTGATTTTCATTACAGCTTCCGGTTCAGTGACATACGCTATCCCGATCTGACGTTGACGGACGATCTGAACCTGCATATCTTTGAATTACCGGGCATTGAACAGTATTTTGAAGCACAGAGAACATATGATCTCCTGGAATGGCTCCATTTTTTTAATCACGCCAGTGAGGAGGGAGAAAGAACCATGAAGGAACATTACAAAAACCCGATGATCCACAAAGCACTGGATGTTCTGCAGGCCCTGAGTGCTGATGAAAAAACCAGAGAACTGGCGGAAAGAAGAGAAAAGGCTTTAAAAGATGAGTCCATGTTCATGAAAGAAGCTCAGAAACGTGGAATGGAAGAAGGCATAGCAGCAGGAAGAACAAAAGAAAAGAAAGAAACGGCCATCAGGTTGCTGAAACTGAATCTGCTGTCAATGGAAAAAATCGCAGCAGTGACCGGTCTGGATATGAAAGAGGTAGAAGCCCTGAAGCAGACGATATCGGGAAGCCAGTCTTGAGAAAAATTCCTCTTCTATATGCCACTTCCCTCGCATAACCCGCAGGGCCACGTCGCCTGAATCAGGGTTCCCTCACCAATTCGGGAATCAATCTCAAAGCGGCCGCCGGAAAGCTCCGTACGCTCCTTCATCCCGTCCAGCCCCAGACCTCTTCTGTCGGCATTCTGTTTCCGCAGGGCATCCGGATCAAAACCCTTTCCGTTGTCCCGGATGGTCAGTTGAATCTGATCCGTCACACACCGCAGGGCAATCTCCACCCGGTCTGCCCCGCTGTGCTTGGCGATATTGTTGAGGGATTCCTGTACCAGCCGGTAGAGCAGGATGTGCAGTTCCGGGGGAATATGCTCCTCCTCCATCTCAAGATCATGCTGTACCTGTATGGAGCAATAGACCGTCTGGTATTCCCGGCAGAAAGATGTAATCGCCGGACGAAGTCCCAGCACATCCAGAATGGAGGGATGGAGATTGCGGGAGATCCGCTGTGCCTCGACTATCACCTTCTGCAGCAGCGGAATGATATATTCCAGGCGGGTGGTCTTGGCGAGCTTTCCGTCGGTCATCTCTTTCAGCTTCTTTTCCAGACTGAACTTGACCGCCGCCAGTCCCGCGCCGATGCTGTCGTGGAGTTCCTGGGCGATCCGCTTCCGTTCCGCCTCCTGTGCCTCGATCAGTTTGACCGAAAGACGGCGAAGCCGCTTCCGTGACTGCTGCAGGTCTTCCTGGGTTTTCTTCCGCCGGGTGATATCGATCACGGAATTGAGCCGCCCGATGATGGTCCCGTCGTTATCCTGCAGTTCAGTGCCAAACATGAGTCCCCAGAACCGGCTCCCGTCCTTCCGGACAAAGAGCTGTTCGATCCCGCTGGTCCGGATATTGTTCCGGAGATTGTACAGCAATGCCCTTGTCCGTGTGTCGGCTTCCTCCTGCGGCCAGTATGGGTACGGCGGAAGGGAATCGAGCAGTTCCTCCGCTTCCCATCCGGCCATTCTGCAGAAGGCCGGATTGACATAGATCAGCCGTCCCTCCAGATCCGTCAGCACAAGACCGGAAGGGATGGTCTCCTCAATGGTCCGGCGCAGTGAATGTTCCTGCCGAAGCTGCTTTTCGGTCTCGATGCGATGCTGCACCTCTTCTCTCAGCCGGGTATTGGCCCGGACCAGTTCATCCGTCCGCTCCCGGACCCGCCGCTCCAGTTCCAGTTCCATCTGCTTCCGTTCGGTAATGTTGGAAACAATCGAACGGATCTGCAGGACCGAACCACCGCCGTCCCGTATCCCCACGGTATCGAGCTGGGCATAGAAGGTGCCGCCGTCCTTCTTTTTCAGCACCAGCTCACAGCGGCACTGTGTTCCCTGCTTTCCGGCATCTCTGCAGTGCAGGGAAAATTTCTCCTGGAAATCCGGCGCAATAAACTGCTTAAACATCTGATTCACCAGACGAGTCCTGTCATAACCGAGCAGGCCCAGGGCATTGGTGTTGACATCCTGTATCATCCCGGCCGGATCAAAGATGAAATAGGAAACAGGCGCATTCTCATACAGATCCTGATAGCGCTGGCGGGTGTCCCGGAGGCTGTCATGGGTCTGCCTCAGTTCCTGGTTCTGGGTCTCCAGTTCAAGCTGGCAGGTTTTCAGCTCATCAATAAGCCGTTCCAGATCATTATCCCTGTCATACCGGACGTTGTTTTCCCTGTCCCGGTGATCCAGAATTTCCTCGGTCCGGCTCTTCAGCTGATCAAACAGGTTTTGATTGAATTTCACATGATCCATTTTGAAATACTTTCCCCGCCAGGGTATGGAATAAGAAACCATCGTTGCGGACTGGTCTTTACTGAATGCTGGTCACCAGATCAAAGGGCCAATCAGAACTGAACTGCAACTATTAGTTGAAGTGATACTTACTATTCCGTCTTCAGATGATCAAGAAAAATAATTGCGCTCTGTACCATTCACCGGAAACAGGACCGGGAACTGCCGGAAAAAAATGACAGACCTTCAATGGAAATCCGGCATTCCCGGGCAGAAGATCTGAAACGGGAAGATCTACAGACGATCAAGAGGACATTTACGGGTTTTCCGTTATTCACAGTAAATAATGGTAGATATACGTTAGATGTGAGTACAGGAAAATAACAGGCGATACAATCAGGGAATACCTGATTCCCTCCTTCGAAAATGATGAGTCTCCACCATCAACCGAAATGCAGGATTCAAAGCAGTCCTGAATGGAAATGAACGGAAGGAAAACAAGGGCACAACAAGATACCGCCCTGGCTGGCAAGATGACATTTTTCTGCAGTCTCAAAAACAAATCCTGTCAATTTCACAATTAAGGCAGCTGGCACATGCTGAAAGGAGATATTGCATATCAATGGAACCGAACAAGACAATTCTGCTCTGCAGTGATCTGGACCGTACCATCATACCCAATGGAAGTCAGGAAGAATCTCCCCGGGCCCGGCCCCTGCTGCGGCATCTTGCGGGATGGCCGGATTTGCGGCTTGTCTATGTCTCCGGGCGGGATAAAACCCTGATCCGGGAGGCAATCGAAACCTTTGACCTTCCCCTGCCGGAATGCGCCATCGGCGATGTGGGCACGACCATTTATGATGTAAAGGAAGACGGCGGAACACCGGAACTGACGGAATGGACCGAATGGGAACAGGAAATCGGCCAGGACTGGAATGGAATGCGCAGCAGTGAAGTACGGGCTG
>JBEPXL010000270.1:0-5399 GCA_041641935.1 Desulfobacteraceae bacterium
GTCATCCGGATGCTGGCCGAAAACCGCCAGGAGGGGCCGACGGTGACGGAGATTTTCGGCGGCATCGGGTACATTTTCGGACTCATGGGCGTGGGGGCCTACTTCGCGGCGCGCCGGAAGAAAGACAGACCTTCGGCATGATCCGGGAGCCTTTTGTCAACGGTACGTCGCCCCTTCACCGGCTCGATCCGCGGCTGCGGATTCTGACGGCCGTCCTCTTTTCATTTGTGGTGGCGCTCGCGGAGCGGTTTCCGGCTCTCTGGACCGGACTGGCGCTGGGGCTGTTCCTGACGGTACTGGCCCGGCTCAATCCGCGGGAGGTGTTCCGGCGGCTGGCGGTGGTCTGGGGATTTCTCCTGCTGCTCTGGCTGGTGCTGCCCTTTACCATCGAAGGCGGCCCTGTGCTCTACCGGCTCGGACCGCTGGCGGCCACACGGGAGGGACTTCTCCTGGCGGCCCGGATTACCCTGAAATCCAATGCCATTCTGCTGGGACTGATGGCCCTGATCGCCACCATGCCCCTGACGACGCTGGGCCATGCCCTGGACCGGCTGCGGGTTCCGCCGAAGATGGTTCATCTTCTGCTGCTGACCTACCGGTATATTTTCGTGCTGGAACAGGAATACCAGCGGCTGTCCCGGGCGGCCCGGCTCCGGAACTTCCGTCCCGGAACCAATCTTCACACCTACCGGACCTATGCCTATCTGGTGGGAATGCTCTTTGTCCGGGCGTCGGCGCGGGCGGACCGGGTGTACCGGGCCATGCGATGCCGGGGGTTTCAGGGGAAATTCTACTGCCTGCAGGAGTTTTCCATCCGCAGGCGGGACTGGGTCTGGTCCGGGTTTCTGACGGCGGGGATTGCCGCGACGGCGGTGCTGGAATGGGGGGGCTTGTGGCTGTAGACAATTCTTCTTCCCCGCTGATCCGCCTCCGGGGGATATCATTTGGATATCCGGGGCGGAAACAGGTGCTGGACGGGCTTGACTTTACCCTGCACCGGGGCGACCGGGTCGGCCTTATCGGCCCCAACGGCAGCGGAAAAACGACCCTGTTTCATGTGATCATGGGACTGGTCCGTCCCACCGGCGGGACGGTGGAACTCTTCGGGCGGCCGGCCGGAACGGAAAAGGATTTCCGTGAGGTCTACCGGCGCATCGGGTTTCTGTTTCAGGATTCCGACGACCAGCTCTTCAGCCCGACGGTGCTGGAGGATGTGGCCTTCGGCCCGCTCAATCTGGGGCTGTCCCGGGCGGATGCGGTGGCGGTGGCCCGGAAGACCCTGGCCGATCTGGGCCTTGAGGGATTTGAGGACCGGATTACCCACCGCCTTTCCGGCGGCGAAAAACGGCTGGTGTCCCTGGCGACGGTGCTGGCGATGGAACCGGAAGTGCTGCTGCTGGACGAACCGAGTACCGGTCTGGATCAGGAAACCAAGGAGACCCTTACGCAGGTGCTCAACCGGTTCGCTCTCTCCTGTATTGTCATTTCCCATGAAATCGAGTTCATGGAAGGCATCACCGATGTGGTCTACCAGATGGAAAACGGACGGATTCTGACCGATTACTATGTCCATGCCCATCCCCATTCCCATCCCCACACCTGCCATGACCATAATGAGGAATAGGCTGCGGTTCAGATAACCTTGCTCAGAAAACTTTTTGTCCGCTCGTGGCGGGGACTGGTGAAGATATTTTCGGGCTCGCCTTCTTCGATGATGACGCCTTCATCCATGAAAATGACCCGGTCGGCCACTTCCCGGGCAAAACCCATTTCATGGGTGACCACCACCATGGTCATGCCCTCCCTGCCCAGCTGCTTCATCACCTCCAGCACCTCCCCCACCAGTTCCGGGTCCAGGGCGCTGGTAGGTTCGTCAAAGAGAAGCACCTTGGGCTTCAGGGCCAGGGACCGGGCAATGGCCACCCGCTGTTTCTGGCCGCCGCTGAGCCGGTCCGGGTAGACCCTGGCCTTGTCTTTCAGGCCGACCTTGGACAGCAGTTCGATCCCCAGTTCCTCGGCGTCGGCCTTTTTCATCTTCCGCACCTTGACAGGCCCAAGGGTGACGTTGCCCAGGGCGGTCATGTGGGGGAACAGGTTGAACTGCTGAAAGACCATCCCGGCCTCGGTGCGGATGAAATTGATATCCGTATCCTTTGCCATGACATCGTATCCGTCCACAATCACCGTCCCCGACGTACACTCTTCCAGCCGGTTGATGCACCGCAGCAGGGTACTCTTGCCGGAGCCGCTGGGCCCCATGATGACCGTCACCTCCCCCTGTGTGATGGACAGATCGATGCCTTTGAGGACATGGAGATCGCCGAAATTCTTGTGCAGATTCCTGATTTCGATCATGGTCAGATTTCCATCTTTCGTTCGATGTAGGTCAGCACCCTGGCAATGGACATGGTCATCACGAAATACATGATGGCCACAGTGAGCCAGACTTCAAATGCCCGGAAGTTGGCGGCGATGATCTCCTGCCCGGTCCGGGTGAGTTCCCCGACGCCGACCACCACCAGCAGGGAAGTATCCTTGAGGCTGATGATGAACTGGTTTCCCAGCGGCGGAATCATCCGGCGGAAGGCCTGGGGCCAGATGACGTAGTAGAGGGTCTGGATGTGGGTCAGGCCGATGGAGCGCCCGGCCTCGACCTGGCCGCGTTCGATGGACTGGAACGCGCCCCGCACGAGTTCGGCGATGTAGGCCCCGGAATTGATGCCGATGGCCGTGACACCGGCGACCATGGGCGGAACCCGCATCCCCAGGGCCAGCGGCAGGCCGAAATAGATGAACATGACCTGCACCATGAGGGGCGTACCCCGGATACTTTCGATGTAGATACCGGCAAATTTCCGGACCAGGACGTTTCTGGAGATTTTGAGCATCCCGAAGACGATGCCCAGTAAAAAGCCCAGGAGCAGGCCGAAGATGGTGATGATGATGGTCAGTTTCAATCCGGTCAGCAGCACGGGGACCGACTCCCACATGACGCTGACCTTGAACTCGAAGCCGCTGTTCATGGATGATCCTGCTTTCCTGTTGAGGGGGAAGGCCGCCGGGCGGAACCTGTTCCGGCGGCGGCCTGTATGGACGGGAGCTGTCTGCCGGGGCGACTCTGTTTATGGCTGCCCCCGGTGGTGGCCCTGGAGAAGGGCAGACACGCAGGTCTGCCCCTGCATCTTTATTTGGGGGCGACGCCGAACCATTTTTCGTAGAGCTTGTCGTAGGTTCCGTCTTCCATGAACTTCAGCAGGGTAATGTTGACCTTTTCCCGCAGATCACTGCCTTCGGGAAAGGCGATGCCGTAAGACTGTCCCTGATACAGGGGGCCGACAGTCTTGACCTGCCCCTTGCCCTGGTTCTGGGCGTAGTAGAGCAGCGGGGGGGAATCGAAGAACACCGCGTCCACACCGCCGGAGACCAGTTCCATGAACAGGTTGTCGGTGTTGGGAAGCAGTTTCAGGTCTTTGGTTTCCACATTCTTTTTGAGGAAATCGACACTGGTGGTTCCCAGTTTGGTGGCGACCAGTTTTCCTTCCAGGTCTTCGAGAACTTTAATGTCATTGTTGTCGGCTTTTACGAGGATGATGAGACCGGAATCATAGTAGGGGTGGGAGAAATCGACCACTTCTTCCCGTTCGGATTTGATGGTGATACCCGCGATGGCGGCATCCACGCTCCGGGACTGCAGGGCGGGGATGATGCCGTTGAAGTCCATGGTCTGCCACTTGTAGTCGAGGCCGATATCCTTGGCGATGGCGTCGAAGAGTTCCACGTCGAATCCGGTCAGTTTTCCGTCCACCTTGAATTCGAAGGGCATGAAATTGGCGTCCACCGCAACCACCAGTTCCTTGGCCTGTACCGCGCCGACACTGCAAAGGATGATCATACTGAAGAGTACTGCTGCTTTTACCAGGTGCTTCATGCGTGTCTCCTTTTTCTGAAATTGAAGTTCCGAAGTACTGATTCTTGGTCGTCGCTGCGAAAAACTGTGGTTTTTTACCAGATTTTATCCATGAAAGTCAACATAGGGCGAGTGCCGCCCGGAAATGAATTCCCGGGCGCAATAATCCGAAACCGGCTGAAGCCGGTTTAATTCTGTTGCGCAGCGCATGTCAACCGGCTTCAGCCGGTTTCACAGGTTCAGCCCGGGATTTCAATTCCGGGCTTCGGAAAAACACGTCGGATGGTATGGAGCAGGATGTTGGATTTTTCACTCTTGGTGAGATAGGCGGATGCACCGGCTTCCATCATGGCGGCGGAGCGGTCGGACTCTTCGTACATGGACAGGCCGATGATCCGGATGTGGGGCATTTCCCTGTGAAGCTGTCGTGTGGCTTCCACGCCGTCCATTTTCGGCATGGAGAAATCCATCAGCACCACATCGGGCCGGAGATCTCTGGCCAGATTCAGGGCTTCCAGGCCGTCGGACGCCTCCCCTACGACAGCCATGTCGTCTTCCTCAAGCAGCAGCGAGGCCAGCCCTTCCCGCATGACCTGATGATCATCGGCCAGAAGTACCCGGATCATGTCCTCCCGGCCTGCCGGTCCGGTTTTCTCCGGCGGAACCCCGGACGCGTCTTCCGCAGTCTCCACGGCTGCCGGTACAACCGGTTCAGGGGAGACAGGTTCCACCCGGTGGATGGGGGCAGTGAGTCTGAAGATGGCCCCCTTCCCTTCGGCGCTTTCGATTTCCAGCCGCCCGCCGAGCAGGGCCAGACGTTCCCGGATACTGAACAGGCCAAAGCCCCCTTTCATGTCCCGGGGAACAAATGCCACCTCCGGGTTGAATCCTCTGCCATGGTCTGTGACTTCAATGCAGAACTGCTCATTGTTCCGGATGGCGAGTTCAACCCTCGCGTGATTGACCCGGGCGTGCTTGACGACATTGAACAGCAGCTCACGCACCGCCTGGAACAGCAGAATCCGCACATCCTCCCGCTCTGCCACCTCCTGTGTATCGAGCTGCAGCTCCACATCGAGGTCGTGTTTTTCTTTCATCCAGCGTTTCAGCCATTCCAGACCCGCGGCAAGTCCGCCCTCATGGAGAATGGGCGGCGACAGTTCAACGGTGAGGGAACGGGAGGCGCCGATGGCTTCATCGAGCAGGCCCCTGACCTGATCGAACGCATCGTTGCGGTCCGCCGCCATCCGCCGGGAGAGTACATCCAGACGGAACTTTGCCCCGGCCAGCAGTTGCTGCAGGTGATCGTGAAGTATTTCCGCCAGCCGGCGGCGTTCCCGCTGCTCGGCCAGGGTCAGTTCGGAGGCCATGCGGGCGAGCTGATCGGCCCGCTGCTGCAGTTCCCCGGTTCGGGCGTGGACCCGCTGTTCCAGTTCAATTTTCGAGACGGTGGTTTCGCGCAGCTTGTGGGTCATGAGATCGAAGGCGCGGG
>JBEPXL010000271.1:0-5344 GCA_041641935.1 Desulfobacteraceae bacterium
GCGTTTGTCATATCCGTGAGGGATTTGGTTTGCCAGAATGGTTCCCTTCTCTGCTCCGGCGCTGGATTTGCAGGGACGGGTCTTCCGTCTGTATCGAACATGGGTCTATCCTTGTCGGTTAAAATGAAAGCACTTCCAGTAAAGTAAGCCCGAACGGAGGCGTCTGCAATCCTCTGCAAGCCATTGTCGCCGGAAAATCCCTGCTCAGGCCGTTTCAGGCAAGAAGGTTTTCCCCAGCGCCTTTCGCAGCGCTTCCCGGAGATCGCCGCGCCGGAACGGTTTGTGCAGGAACGCCCTGGGTAAAACAGAATGTTTATCCGCCATTACCTGCGCCTCATCATACCCGCTGGCGAGAATAAACGGCACATCAGGACGAATGATACGCAGTTCTTTCATGGTTTCCCAGCCGCTTCTGTCCGGCATGGTCAGGTCGCAGATCACGCACCGGATATCAGCCTGATGCCTGCAGAAAAGGGATACAGCCTCGGTGCTGTTCGCCGCCGGAATGACTGTAAACCCCAGCCGCACGAGCATGGCGGTAACGACCTTCCGCACAGAGGTTTCATCATCGACCAGCAGCACCGAGCCGCCTTCTTCAAGATGACCGGCGGATGTCTCCTTCTGTTCAGGCAGCTCCGGGGCCGTTTCGGCAGACAGCGGCAGAAACACATGAAAGGCACTTCCCGGACCCGACCAGCCTTCCACGCCGACGGCCCCGCCGTGATGATGCAGTATCCCCAGAACGACGGACAGACCCATGCCCCGGCCTGGAAATTTTGTGGTGTAATAGGGATCGAATATCTGATCAATCCGGGATGGATCCAGTCCGCACCCTGTGTCCGTTACAACGACACAGGCGCAGGTTTCTGTTTTCGGCTCCCAGTCCGCCGGAAATATACGGAGCCTGGAGAGCCCGGCCGGCTGCACGGTCCTGACGGAAAGACGGATTTCCCCGGGTCCGTCACCGATCGCCTCTCTGGCGTTTTCGATCAGATGGGTCAGAACCTGCTGAATCTGGGAAGCATCGCCGACCACTTCCGGACCGGCGGGGGGAAAGTCGGTATGGATGCGGATTTTGCCGGACAAAGAACTCCGGACAAGGGACAGAACATCTGTGCAGAGCCCGACCATATCCAGGGGATCCCGCTTTCCGGCGATCTGTCCGCAGTAGGCAAGCATCAGGCGACTGATTTCCGCGGCACGGGTGGAAGCCGCCAGTGCGTCTCTGAGCATATCCAGCGTTCCCGCGTTCCGGGGCAGATCCTCCATGACCATCTCCAGGTTCCCCATCACCGCGCCGAGAAGATTGTTGAAGTTGTGGGCAATGGCCCCGGCCATGCGGCCCAGACTTTCGGCTTTGCGGGCTTCATGCAGTCGGCGTTCGAGTTCCAGCCGTTCGGCCTCCGCCTCTTTGCGCCGGGTAATGTCACGGGAGACACCGGTAAAGGCGGTCGGCTGCCCCTGTTCATCCCGGAGCAGGCCGGCATTGATTTCCAGCCAGAGCATGCGACCGTCCCGGTGACGGTGTTCCGCCTCGATCAGCACCCGGTCATCCGGAACCTCACCGGCAATGACATTGCCGAAAGCGGTCAGAATCTTCTTTTTGGTTTCCGGTGTAAACAGGTCATCCAGGTTCTTGCCCCAGGCCGAATCTGCCGGATACCCCAGAATATGTTCCACGGAATCCGAAGCATAGGTATAGGACTGCCGGGAAAGATCATAGGTCCAGATGATGTCATTGGATTTTTCCACCAGAAGCCGGTAATGTTCCTCATTCCGGCGCAGTTCCCGGGTCCGCTGTTCCAGCAGATCCTCTACCCGCAGCAGGGCCCGTTCCCGCCGTGCCCGGACGCAGAGTTCAAACAGGTATTCCGGTTCAAACGGTTTCCGCAGGTAGGCGGCAGCCCCCTTTTTCATCCACTCCAGCGCCAGACGGGAATCGGGATCACGGGTCATCATAATGCATACACAGTCGGGACAGTTTCTCCGGTATGCTTCCAGAAGTGCATCCCCCGGACCGTCCGGCAGATGGTAGTTGAAGATGGCCACATCAAAGGCATCGGCCCTGATTTTTTCGATACCTCCGGCAACCGTTCGGACCATACCCATGCGATATCCCCGGGCCTCGAAGTGGAGTTTCAGTGTCTCCGCGAATGGTTCATCATCTTCTGCAATCAGAGCGCGAAGAAAATTCCGGGGGGTTTTCCCCTGCAGCAGTTTTTTGACCTGTTCAATATACCGGCGCCCGTCCACAGGAGACGGAAGGAAGGCGTTGGCGCCCAGATCGGCGGTGATGCGGGCGGCTTCGTCACCGGAAAAGGTGGCCGACACCACCAGAATCGGAACGCTGTTGAGCCGGGCATGTTCCGGCGACCGGAGAAGGCGACAGAAGCGCCAGCCGTCCAGGTCCGGCATGTAGAGGTCGGTGACAATGAGATCGGGCGGTCCCTCCCGGTCCATCTGCGACAGGGCCGCCGCGGCATCGGTAAAGGTGGCTAACGCCATGCCCTCATGCTCCAGAAGACCGGCAAGCATATTGAGCTGTGTTATATCATCGTTGACCACGACAACGGACGGTATCTCCGGATTCCTGTTCTGGATGGCGGTCATGTCCGGCCTCCTTCAATCTCTGTGTGGATCATTCTTTTCATGGCGTTTTCCAGCCGGTTGAATTCATCCTGCAGGCCGGGCAGCAATTTACTGACGGTCTTGAAGTCCCCGCCCCTTACTCCCTTTTCCATTTCAGCAGCCACCTGTTTCATTGCTTCTGCACTCACGCTGGCTGCGGCACCCTTGATCGCATGGGATATACGACCGGTAACAGCGGTATCCCCGGCCTCGATGCTGTTCCGGAGCCGCTCGATCTGCACGGGAATGTCACTCAAAAAACCTTCCACGACGGTCCGCGCCAGTGTCCGGTTGCCCATCAGCCGGTTCATCAACGCCGACTGATCAAACACCGGCGCAGAAGTGCCCTTTGCGGCACACCGGAGGGAGCCTGCCTGCCGGGTTCCGTTCTCACGGGCCAGCCAGGTGTCCAGTATTTCAGCAAGCGCAAATGGATCCACCGGTTTGGTGAGATAGTCATTCATCCCCGCCCGGACACATTTTTCCCGGTCCCCCTTGACGGCATGAGCGGTCAGGGCAATGATGGGTACATCTGCCGCCTTCTCTCCGGCCCGCCCCTCCCGGATGGCACGGGTCGCCTCAAACCCGTCCATCTCCGGCATCTGCACATCCATCAGTACCAGATCGTAATGTGCCGACTGAAGGGCCTCCAGGGCCTCTGCACCGTTTGAAACGCTTTCCGCACACAGCCCCAGATTCCTGAGTATACCCAGCGCCACCTGCTGATTCACGAAATTGTCCTCGGCCAGAAGAATCCGGAAGCCGCCCTTTCGGATTTCCCGTATGGAATGACGGGTGACCAGGGGCAGGTTCTCCAGGGGCGTCTTCCTGTCCGCCAGCACGGCGGCAAGACTGTCGAAGAGATCCGACTCTTTGAGGGGTTTTGTAAGATAGGCATCAAAGCCGATCTCCGCCATGTCCTTCGCATCCCCCCGGCGGCCCCGGGAGGTCATCATGACCAGGCGAATGATGTTCAGGTCTGTATCGGTCTTGATAATTTGTCCAAGTGTCGCCCCGTCCATGCCGGGCATCTGCATATCGAGAATGGCCGCATCAAAAGGATCATGGGAGAGTGCCCGGCGCAGCATCTCCAAAGCAGCGGGACCGTCAGCGGCTTCCCCGGCGCGTACGCCCCAGCTTTTCAGCCGGGTCACCAGAACGTCCCGGTTGGTGGCGTTGTCGTCCACCACCAGAATGCGGGCCTCCCGGATATTTTCGGGCGTCGCCTGATGACACTCGCCGTCATCGTTCTGTTTTTCGAACCGTGCAGTGAACCAGAATTCGGCTCCCTGCCCTGCTTCACTGTTCAAACCGGTTTCCCCGCCCATCATTTCCGCAAGCTGCCGGGAAATGGCAAGCCCCAGTCCCGTACCGCCGTGTTTCCGGGTAACGGAACCATCCACCTGGGTAAAGCTGCTGAACAGCAGGTGCTGTTTTCCGGCGGGGATTCCGATCCCGGTATCCCGGACCGAAAATCGGACCATGACCGCATCTTCCGATTCGGATACCAGGTTCACCCGTACGGCAATCTCCCCTTCATCCGTGAATTTTACGGCATTCCCCGTCAGGTTGATCAGGATCTGGCGCAGCCGTCCGGGATCACCCCGCAGAAAGGCGGGCACATCCGGTGCGGCGGCACAGATCAATTCCAGATCTTTTTCATGGGCACGGGCGGCCATCATGACGGCGAAATCGTCGAGCAATGCGCGCAGGTCAAAATCGATGATTTCCAGATCCAGCTTTCCGGCTTCGATTTTGGAAAAATCGAGTATATCTGTGACGAGATTCAGGAGGGTATCCCCGCTCAGGCGAACCATTTCGGCATAGCGGCGCTGCTCCTCGTCGAGTTCCGTGTCCAGCAGCAGACTGGTCATGCCGATCACACCGTTGATCGGGGTCCGGATTTCATGGCTCATGTTGGCCAGAAATTCACTCTTGGCCCGGTTGGCCGTTTCCGCCTGTGCGGCCATTTCACTGGCCCGCCCGATGGCCGATTCCAGTTGACGGTTGGCCTCCCTGAGTTCCTGTTCCTTTTCCTTGATGGCAGTGATGTCGATAAAGCTGCCGACAATACCATCCGGCTGTCCGTCTGCATTCTGAAAGACCGCTTTGCGGAAAATGACGGAACGCTCCTGCCGGTTTGCTTTCAGTAACCTGCTCTCATATTTCTGGATGCCGCCTTTCTGCAGCAGTTCCAGATCCTTTTCCCGGTATTCCGCGGCCAGTTCGCAGGGCGATATATCATCAACGGTTTTACCGATCAATTCTTTCCGGCCCCAGCCGACAAAATCCGCAAAGGCGCGGTTACAGCCGAGATAACGCCCTTCTGTATCCTTGTAGAAAATCGGGTTGGGAACCGTTTCCATCATGGTGCTGAGAAAGTTGAACTGCTGTTTCAGTTTTTCCGCAGCCTGTTTCCGGTCGGTAATATTCAGCAGCCTTTCCACGACAAGCGAAAGGTTCCCGTCCGAATCGAAAATGGGAATGCTGGTGGCATGAACCCATATCTTCAGTTCCGGAACGTATTTTTCGATGGAAACCGCAGATCCGGATGCCACCGCTTCGGTTGTGGCGCATATGTCACACATATACTCCCGCCCGATGAGTTCAAAACACTTTTTCCCGTTGACTTCCTCCGGTGTTCTGCCCATCAGTTCATATCCGGCTCTGTTGTAGGACAGGATCGTATGATCCGGCTGCTGCAGGGCGATGACAT
>JBEPXL010000272.1:0-5353 GCA_041641935.1 Desulfobacteraceae bacterium
CGATTAAACCATCGCCTCCGAAACCGGAGAAGAAAACAGACGATATCCCGGACTGGATGACCCGTTCGCCGAAACCGTCCGCCCCTCCCCCGCCGGAGCCGGATATTCCGGAATGGATGAAACATGTACGGGTTTCAAAGCAGGAAAATATGCCGGACTGGATGCGCCATCCGCCGCAGGCGCCCTCCCCTGCGGAAAAACAGGCCGATATTCCGGAGTGGATGCGCAACGCCCCCAGGCCGACCACACGGAAGGAGATGAATATACCGGACTGGATGCGTCATCCGCCGAAGCCGGAATCTTCTGAGAGTGCAGGGAAATCCGATCCCCAAAAAGAGAAAACCGCTATTCCGGACTGGATGAAGACCGAGAAGAACTCCAAGGATAAACAGGGCTGACCATGCTGACGATCCGTTGCGCCGGCTGCAGGCAGAAACTGTGGCGGTATGACAAAATCGGCAAGGGAGAAGTGCTGCGGTGTCACAAAAGCCGGATCGATAAAATCTTCAATGAATATGAACAGGATGACGACAAGATCAAGTGTTCCTGCGGCAATGACATCGGCATCGACAAGGGCAGTTTCATCAAGATGATCGCCAAAGGATTCACTTATTCAGGCACGAAACGGAATGCGTAATTCTTACCCCTCCTCCTGCAGCAGAGACTCTGAAGAAGGTTCACAGGCAAAGGGCAGCGGCAGCTGACGGCAGCGCTCCGGATCTAAAAAATTGGATACCGTCAGTCCCAGCAGGCGAACCTGACGGACTTCTGCCTCGGTCTGTCCCAGCAGGATCTCTGCCGCCGCCATCATCTCCCCTGCATCCTGGAATGGCCTGTTCCGGGTCATGTTCCGGGTTATGCATTGGAAATCAGCGTACCGGACCTTGAGGGTCAGCGTCACTCCCCTGATATCCCTGTCCCGCACCATCCGTTCCACGTCTTCGGCAATCGGTTCCAGAATCGCAAGCATCTCCTGCAGGTCGTCAATGTCCTGATCCAGGGTGGTTTCCCGGCCCAGGGATTTGCGAATCCGGTGCGGCTGAACCGGCCGGTGGTCCTCACCGTGGGCGATATCATAGAAGTAGTTGCCTGCTTTGCCGAAATGACGGACCAGGTCTTCACGCCGGAATTTTTTCAGATCCGCACCATTCCGGATACCGAGAGAATGCATACGCGCTTCGGTGGCCTCCCCTACCCCGTAGAACTTGCGGATGGGAAGCCGGTCAATGAATGCCGCCGCATCCGCCGGGGGCACCACGGTAATGCCATCGGGCTTGTTGACATCCGAAGCGACTTTCGCCAGGAATTTGTTGAAGGAGACCCCGGCGGAAGCCGTAAGGCCGACCTGCCGGAAAATGTCCCTGCGGATCATCTGAGCTGTGTGGGTGGCCGAGGGGATTCCTTTTTTGTTCACGGTTACGTCAAGAAAGGCTTCATCGAGAGAAAGCGGTTCCACCAGATGGGTATAGGTGAAGAAAATTTCACGGATCTGACTGGAGACGGCCCGGTAGACATCGAACCGGGGACGCAGAAAAACGGCATGGGGACACCGGTGCCAGGCGCGCTTCCCCGGCATGGCCGACCGGATGCCGTACCGCCGGGCTTCATAGGAGCAGGCCGCCACCACGCCCCGCTTCTGTGGATCTCCCCCTACGATGACCGGCTTTCCCCGCAGTTCGGGCCGGTCCCGCTGCTCCACAGAGGCATAGAAGGCATCCATATCGATATGGATTATTTTTCTGTATGCGTTCATGATCTGAATCCGGACGAAAATCCCTCCTTGACCTGACATCAGTATCCCGACTAAAGTTCCTGCTTATTTACCATATCCCTGCCGGAATGTTGAGTGTTTTGGCGGGGGATATGCACCGTCCACAGAGATTGTTTTACGGAAACGGCTGCGCACAGGCCGGAGAGAAGGCGCACATGAAAAAAAATCTGCTGATGGTCCACACCGGAAACGGTAAAGGGAAAACCACTGCCGCACTGGGGATGGCATTCCGCGCCATCGGACACCGACACCGTGTCTGTGTGATTCAGTTCATCAAGGGGAGCCGGCGATATGGGGAACTGGATACAGCCGAACGTCTGGGGGATCTGATGGAATTCCATGTCACGGGCCGGGGATTCACCTGGAAATCCGACGATCCTGAAAAAGATGCGGAAACAGCGCGGAAAGCATGGACACTGGCACAGGAAAAGATCCTGTCCCGGGCGTATCGTCTGGTGATCCTGGATGAAATGACCTACCTGATTCACTATAACATGCTGGCGGAGTCCGAGGTCACCGCCTTTCTGGAAAACCGGCCGGGAGATGTCCATATTCTGATTACGGGGCGGTATGCATCCGAAGGGCTGATCCGGATGGCCGACATGGTCACGGAAATGAAAGCCGTTACACATCATTTTAAAGCCGGTATCAAAGCACAAAAAGGAATTGAATTTTAGTAACCGGAACGCCTCCGCGAATCGCTGTTGATTCATCGGTCTCATTTTTATATATAAGAAGC
The DNA here is from genome assembly GCA_041641935.1 of Desulfobacteraceae bacterium. GTDB lineage: Bacteria > Desulfobacterota > Desulfobacteria > Desulfobacterales > Desulfococcaceae > JBEPXL01. The sequence goes on from JBEPXL010000272.1 coordinate 2,511, forward strand.
TGCCAGAACAGAAAACCCGTCACCTTCACTTTCACCCATATCGCCATCATGAAGATCAGGATTCGGTGAACACGCTCCGGAACGGCATCGTCTTCCGGGCAGACAGGCGGAGATGGAACAAGACGACTGCCAGAAAAGTGGAATATCCGGTGAATCCATTTCATGCGGAAAAATGACCCGCCGCGTCCGCTCGCCCCGGGTTTTCGGTCTGCTGATGGCCATCAGTGTTGCACTGTCTGTCATTCTCCTGCGGAATACCGGTGGGCTCCAGTTTCTGGAACTGGCCGTCTATGACCAGTTCCTCCGGTTTCAGCCCCAGATTGACCGGCCTGCTTCCCGGATTGTTCTGGTGACCATCGGCGAAACCGATATCCGCAACCTTGGGGAATGGCCCCTTTCCGACCGGACCCTGGCCCGGCTTCTTAAAACCATCCTTTCCCACCGCCCCGCAGTGGTCGGACTCGATATTTACCGCGACATTCCGGTTCCGCCGGGAAGCGATGAACTGGTGGAGGTCATATCAGAATCCCGTAATATCGTCACGATCCGGAAACTCGGCGATTCCACTTCGCCGGGTGTGCCGCCGCCCTATATGCTGGAAGAAGGCCGGATGACCGGTTTCAATGACATTATAGTCGATCCGGATGGCGTCGTCCGGCGGGGGCTTCTGTTTCTGCATGAGGAGGATGCGGCACACTATGCCTTTCCCCTGCTGGTCGCGCTGGTCTATCTGGCGGAAAAACAGATCGCCCCGCAGAGTGATCCGGACAATCCCCTCCTGTTCCGGCTGGGGGAGACCACCTTTGTGCCGCTGGAAGGCAATGACGGCGGTTATGTTCATGCGGATGCAGGGGGGTACCAGTTTTTCCTCGATTTTTCCGGCATCCGGCCCGGATTTCCCGTTCTGTCCGTCTCCGCCGTTCTGGCGGAAGATTTCTCCCCTGCCCTCATCCGGGACAGGATTGTCCTGATCGGATCGACCGCTGAAAGTATCAAGGATTTCTTTTTTATTCCCTTTTCCCGGTCCGTTGAAACAGGCCGCCGGATCAGCGGCGTTGAACTGCATGGCGGCATCGTCAACCAGCTTCTTCTCAGCGCGGAAGGAACCAGCCGCCAGATGCGGTTTCTGCCGGAATACGGGGAGTGGCTCTGGATTCTGCTCTGGTCGCTGGCCGGATATCTGCTGGCGCTGTGGGCCCGTTCCTTCCGCAGACTTGTTCTGATGGACATGCTCGCCATTGCTGCCGTGGCCGGCCTGACCTTCATTGCTTTTCAGCAGTACTGGTGGATACCGGCCGTCCCCCCTGCCATCGGCGGTTTTCTGACATCGGCACTGGTGATTGCAGCGATTTCCTATCATGAACGACGGGAGCGGGATCTGCTGATGAACCTGTTTGCCTGTCATGTATCCGCAGACGTGGCAAAGGCGATCTGGCAGGACCGGGACCGGTTTCTGGCCGGTGGTCGCCCCCGTTCCCAGCAGTTGACGGCGACGGTCCTCTTCACGGACCTTCGGGGATTCACATCAGTAGCCGAGGATATGGAACCCCGGGCGCTGATGGAATGGCTCAATGAATACATGGATGCCATGACCCGGGCGGTCATGGCCTGTGACGGGGTCGTCAACAAGTTTATCGGGGATGCATTGATGGCGGTGTTCGGGGTACCGGTGGCCCGGATGAACGAGGAGGAAATCAAACTGGACGCGGTCAATGCCGTCCGCTGTGCCGTGATCATGAAAGAGACCATTGCACGGATGAACCGGGACTGGTCAGAACGGGGACTGCCGACCGTCCGGATGCGGGTCGGCATCCACACCGGGCCGCTGGTGGTCGGCAGTCTGGGAAGTGTGCGGCGTCAGGAATATACCGTCCTCGGCGATACCGTCAATACAGCCGCAAGGCTTGAAAATTATGACAAAGGATTTGAACCGGACAGCATCTGTCGTATTCTTATCGGTGAGCCGACCCGGAAATGGATTGAGAATCTGTATCAGACCCGTCGCGTCGGTGCTGTTTCCCTGAAAGGAAAACAGCAGACGGTGACGGTCTTTCAGGTCATTGATGACCATGATGGTCCGGACACTACTGAAATGATATCATAATCAGGAGGAAGTATGGGATTATCCTGTCGTATCGCAACCATAATCTGCATGGGAATCTTTCTTCTCATCGCCCCCTTTGCCGCCGGAGCCGGGGAAACAGAGGAGAAACATTCGCAGCAGGCTGAAGAGAGCAGGAAAAGCGGGAAAGAGAAGGAGCCGAAAAAGGAGAAAGAGACCGAAGAACAGGTCCGGCTGATCTACGAGCCGCCGTTCCGGGGAGCCCCCACCGGGCGTATCGGCGGCGGCTCACGGGGAACCGGAGAGGATGAGCAGAATCTGTTCATCACCGCCCTGGTTCCGGATCATACCGGCCTCACCACAAAGGCCCGGCCGGTGCTGTACTGGTATCTGTCCGAACCGACGAAACGGAACATCTTGTTTACGCTGAATGACGAAAAGGCCGGAGAAACGCTCCTGCAGATTCCGCTGGAGACAACCGGCAAATCCGGTATTCTGAAAATCGATCTGTCGGAAACGCCCGTGGATCTGAAACCGGAAAACGACTATTCCTGGTTTGTCACGGCGGTCACCGCCCCGGATCGTCCGGCAGAAGATATGATTACGGGTGGTTTTATCCGGCGGGTTCTGCCGGCGGATGAACTGAAGGAGAAATATGAAAATTTACCCGAAGAACGGAAGGCTGCGATCTACGCACGGGCCGGTATCTGGTATGATGCCTTTGCGGCCCTGTCCAGGCGGATCGAAAATCAGCCTGAAGATAAAACCCTCCGCTGCCGCC
>JBEPXL010000273.1:0-5334 GCA_041641935.1 Desulfobacteraceae bacterium
TTGATATGGATGGGGATCATGCATATCTTTTTGATGGCCTCGCCATCCGGCAGAACCCGGTGCTGGTCCGGCTGTCGGATCGTTACCACATCCGCTCCAACCGGGAATCAGGGCTGGGGCGGTACGACCTGATGCTCAAACCGAAGACACCGGACCGCCCTGGCATGATCATCGAATTCAAACGCGCCGATGAAAAAGGAAATCCCGAAAAAGTACTGCAAAAGCCCTGCAGCAGATTGACCGGCTGGCCTATGCAACCGAACTGAATACCGAAAACATATCGGATATACTGACACTGGCAGTCGTATTTAGGGGAAAAGACCTATGGATCAAATCCGGTTCTCTGGAGAAAATGACGGATCGAGGATAAGCGGGAGTAGATTTGCGTCCAGAAGAAATGATTCATATTCCAGCGAGAAAGGAGGCCAAATGGCAGACAAAGCCAGAGCACATGTCATCGTAAGTGGAAAGGTACAGGGTGTGTTTTTCCGTTCGGAAACCCGAAAAGCGGCCGGGCAGCAGGGTGTGACCGGATGGGTGAAGAATAAAAGCGACGGTACGGTGGAAGCGGTGTTTGAAGGAGACGAAAACGATGTGGCGAAGATGGTGGACTGGTGTAAAACAGGCTCCCCGCAGGCTGAGGTCAAAAACGTGGATGCCGACTGGGGGGAATATACCGGCGAGTTCAGCAGCTTTGAGGTCAAACACTGACACCGGCTGAAACGACTGAAAGAAATGAGGCGGTTTACATCCCCATAAACCGCCTCATCTTTCTCACTACTTCTGGAGAGATTCCTTCAGCTTCTTGCCGGGCTTGAACTTGACTACGTCCGTCGCCTTGATGGTGATCTCTTCGCCGGTCTGCGGATTGCGCCCCTTGCGGGCCTTGCGACGGACCTTTGAAAATGTACCGAAGCCGACCAGCGTCACCTTTGCCTCTTTTTCATCATCCGGCTTCAACCCGTCGGTCACGCCGTCCACGAAAGCGTCCAGCGCCTTGGCTGCCGCGGCTTTGGAGATGTCTGCCTCTGCTGCCATTTTCTCAATCAGATCTGCTTTTGTCATACTCATCTTGTTTACCCCCTTGGTTGAGTGTTCACGATATTTTATAACGGAAGACTCCTCCCGTATATCGAGCAGGCTTCCATTGTAAAAACTTCCGAAGCCGCGATAATTCTGCATTCACGCTTTCCGCTGATCAGCCGATGCAGTTAAGCGACATATAGCAGGAGATATGCAATGTCAACCTAAAACCGCATTTATCAACCCTTTTTTGGGGTTTGAGGAAATATCCTTTTTATTTCCACTTCTCCCTGCCGCTTCCTGTCGGTATTCCTCCTGACATCCTCCCCGACATGCCAAAACCAATACGCCCCTTACCCGAAAAGCGCATCCGCAAACCGGACCGGGTCAAACACCTGGAGATCATCGATTCCTTCGCCGACGCCGATATACTTGATGGGAATATCCAGGGAGTTGCAGATGCTGATGACAACACCGCCTCTGGCGGTTCCGTCCAGCTTGGTCAGCACCAGCCCGGTCACCTCCAGGGCTTCATTGAACATCCGGGCCTGGGAAAGGGCGTTCTGCCCGGTGGTGGCATCCAGCACCAGCAGCACCTCGTGGGGCGCTTCGGGAATCTTCTTGGTGATGGCCCGGTGGATTTTTTTCAGTTCCTCCATCAGATTCACCTTGGTATGGAGCCGTCCGGCGGTGTCCACAATCACAACATCCCTGTCCCGGGCCACGGCTGCTTCGACGGCGTCAAAAGCGACGGCCGCCGGGTCGGCGTGTTCCCTGTGCCGGACGATTTCTGCGCCGGCCCGGTCGGTCCAGATGGCAAGCTGCTCCACTGCGGCTGCACGGAAGGTGTCGGCGGCGCCGACGATGACCGATTTCCCGTCTTCGGAAAAACGGGCGGCCAGCTTCCCGATGGTGGTGGTTTTGCCCACGCCGTTGACACCGACCACCATGATGATATGGGGCCTGTGGCTGCCGACAATGGCCGCGTCGGGTTTCGCGATCCGGTCCATCAGATCGATGACTTCATCTTTCAGCGCCTCTTTCAGTTCATTTCCGCTGGAGATCCGCTTTCTGGACAGCCGGTCGATAATGTCCATTGTCGTTTCAACCCCCATGTCGGCGGTGATCAGCATCTCTTCGAGCTGTTCCAGCGCTTCTCCTTCGAGCTTTTTGCCCCCCAGAAAGAGATCGTCAATGTCGGTGGTCAGCACCGCCCTGGTTTTGGAGAGCCCGCTTTTGAGGCGGTTGAAGAGACCCGGCCCTTTTCCGGTTCCTGTGGGTGTCTCCGCTTCTGCCACTGTCTCAGGCGGCGCTTCCGGCGCAACGGATTCCTCCGGTTCAGCCGTATCGAACGGTTCTTCCGGTTCTTCGGCCTCGGCCTCCGGCGGCGGGGTCTCCGCAGGTTTCTCTGTTATATCCTTTTTCTCTTTTTTTCTTGAAAACCAGCTCATTGAGATGTTTCCTCCCATCCATCAAAATTGACAGAAACGACTTTGGAAATGCCTTTCTGTTCCATGGTTACGCCGAAGAGCATATCGGCAAATTCCATACTCTTCTTTTTGTGTGTGATCATAATAATCTGCGACTTCTCCCCGATCAGCTTCAGCAGTTGATTGAACCGGAAGACGTTGGCATCGTCCAGGGGCGCGTCGATTTCATCCAGAATACAGAACGAGGCCGGCTTGATCAGGAAGATGGAAAAGACAAACGCGATGGCGGACAGGGCCTTTTCCCCGCCGGAAAGAAGCGAAAGCCGGGTCAGCCGCTTGCCGGGGGGATGGACCATGAACTCCACCCCCGTCTCCAGGGGCTTTTCCGGTTCGGTCAGGACCAGTTGGGCGCTTCCCCCGTCAAAGAGACGGGGAAAGACGGTCTGGAGCTTCTCGTTGACCATCTGGAAGGTCTCCAGAAACCGTTCCTGGGTGATTTTGTTAATCCGCCGGATGACCGAATTGAGATCCCCCATCGCCTTTTCCAGGTCCTCCCGCTGTGATGTGAGAAATGTATACCGTTCCTGCAGCTGCTCATACTCGGCAATGGCCCCCATATTGACCTCCCCCAGCCGGTCCATCTTTTTCCGGAGGTCTTCCAGTTCTTCGGCCATGACATCGGGCGAAGGAAGCTCTGCGGGCGGTCTGCCGGCATCTTTCCGGTTGAGTTCCGTCCGGAGGGCAGTCAGGGGCCGGTGATACCGTTCCTGGACCCGTTCCGCGATATTCTCCAGCCGCATCTGCCGCTGGGACTGTTCCAGCTCCTGTTCCCGGATTTTTTCCACCACCGAAGAACGGGCCTCCTGCACCTCGGCGATGGACCGGTCATTTTCCTGAATCTGCTGGTCAATGGCAGTGTATTCGCTCTCGTTTCCGGCCAGTGTCCGGTCCAGGATTTTAAGGTCTTCATACAGGCGCGCCAGAGCGGTTTCCATCCGGTCGATGTCGGCTGCGGAGGCGGTTTTCCGTTTCTCCTTTTCCGCAATATCCGTGGCCATTTCTCCCAGCCGCTTGACGGTGTCCGCCTGAAATGACCGGAGACGGTCCAGGGACCGGATGCCGTTTTCCAGTTCGGCATCGAGGGCGGTCTTCCGGACCTTCCGGTCCACGACCTGCTCTTCCAGGGTTCGGGCCTCGCCGGTGACAGACTGGATATCCTCTGTCATCTTCGCCAGAGACGCCTGCAGCGTGCGGACCTCTTCCGCTGCTTCGGATACAGCAGCGTCAGCCTCTGATATTTTCTCTCCGACAGAGTCGGCCTCATCCAGCAGCTGATCCTGCTCGGACCGGAGGGTATCCCGTTCCCGGCGGGCATGGCGAAGGGATTCCGTCGCCTTGTAAAGCGCCTTCTGGGCCTCGATTTCGTCGGCTGTGGACTGTTTCCTGACCTCATTTTCCTGCTGAAGTTCATTTTCCAGCCCCCGCAGGGCAGCTTCCAGATTTTTCTGGGCAGCCTGTTCGGTCTCCACCAGTTGATCCAGTTCTGCCAGCTGACGGGTCAGTGTCTTCAGTTCCTGCTTCTTGGTCAGGATACCGGAGAGCTTGTCCGCGCTGCCGCCGACCATGATGCCCTGGCCGGTCACCACGGCGCCGTTCCGGGTGACGGCGGTGCGTGCGCCGCCGTTTCCCCGGCAGTAGACCAGGGCTTCCGCCAGATCCTCCGTCAGTGCCACATGGCCCAGCAGGGCTTCGGCAACGGTTTCAAAGCCGGGGGTGATGCCGATGTGATCCAGCAGCCGTTTTCCCGGGGCCGGCGGGGTGTTGCCATTGACCGGCCGGATGGCGGCCACCGGTACAAAGCCGCTCCGGCCCGCTCCGCCGGATTCCAGAAAGGTGATGGCCGACTGCCCGACTTCCGGGTCCTGTACCAGCACATACTGAAGGGCTTCCCCCAGTACCGCCTCCACAGCGGGCTCCAGAGACGGTTCCGGATCGAGAACATCGGCCATCAGCCCCAGAATCCGCTCCCGGCCTTCATCCCGCTTCATGACCGCCTTGACGCCGTCCCGGTACCATTCGTAGTTTTCCGCCATCTTTTTGAGGGCTGTCTGCCGGGAGCGCACCTGGTTCCGTTCATTCTCGGCAGCCTGGGCCGCCTTGACCTGACGGGCCAGGGCATTGCGTTTTTCAGACAGGGCCGCACCGATGGCGGCAATCCGTTCTTCGGCCTCCTGCAGGTTCCTGCGGCTCCGGGCGGCTTCGGATTCGGCATCCTGTACCTGGCGGGTGAGATCCGTGACATTCCGCTCCGCGAGGGCGGCGGCCTCATCGACTTTCCGGAGTCGCCGATTGAGGTTTTCCCGGCTGGCGGCGGCATTTTCACTGGCGCTTCTGAACCGGGCCTCCCGGCTCATCAGTTCCATGAGACGGGTCTTTCCCGCATCCAGTTCCCGGGTCAGGGCCGTCACCCGGTCCCGGACGGTGCGGGCGTCGCCCTCTTCGCTGGCCAGGGTCTTCCGGATGGCGTCGGCTTCGGTTTTGAGCTGCTGAATCCGGTCCTCCTGGGCCGTAATCTCCCCGGTCATCTGCCGGTTCTTTTCCGTCAGTTCCTCGCGGGACTGACGCAGATCCCGGGTTTCCACGGCCAGCCGCTCCACGGTTTTCTTGAGATGGGACAGGTCGTTTTCAGTCCGGTCGATGGTCCGCTGCATCTCAAACCGTTCGCCCTTCTGCCGGGTGATCTCCTGCCCTTTCCGGGACCGGCGGAGCTTTACGTCGGCCACAGCCGCATCCAGCTGCTTCAGACGGGTCGCCTGGGCCGTCTCCTCATCCCGTAGACCGTTGATAAGTCCATTCTGCTTCCGGATCTCCCGGGTCAGTT
>JBEPXL010000274.1:0-5320 GCA_041641935.1 Desulfobacteraceae bacterium
AGGTATACCGCTGAAGATGGAAATTCCCTCTCCCGGTATACCGGAAGAGGGAACCGGATTAAGGAGGATTGAAGCGCCAATGCATTTCCATAGTGCGAGATGTCCATCAGATGCCGGTATTGCATGGCTTCTGTAGAATAGTAGGGGAGAAGGAGCAGGAAAGGAAATGGGGAAAATAATGTATTCCGCAAACGGCAGGTATGTATAAAATCTTTGTGCAGGAGCCTGGTTGATCCAGAAATCACTTTTCAATATCTCCTCTGAACTGCACGGGTCACTGCAAATCCCACGCAACCATTTTTCACGACATCCGGAAAGTTCACCCTGATTGTCTGGTCTCCGGATATTCCCCCTTTCAGGTGCAAGGATCGAATGATTGACAACGCATCCCTCCTGGCATATGTATAGGCATATGCTAACAAAAGGAGAATCGCCATGCAGAAGAAAAGACGCGTCCGGCTGTTTCGCAACGGACGGAATCAGGCGATCCGGATTCCCCGTGACTGGGAGATGAAGGGGAGCGAGGCGATCATCCGCAAGGAGGGCAAACGGCTGATTGTGGAGCCGTTGGAGACAGAGGGACTGTTGTCGGTGCTTGCCGGGCTCAAGCCGCTGAACGAAACCTTCCCCGATGTCGATAAAGACCTTCTGCCGCCGGATGATATCAATCTGTGACACGACAGTTGCGGTACATGCTGGATACCAACATCATCTCCGAACTGGTTCGGCGGCCCCGGGGCCCGGTCACCGACCGCATCTCGAAGGAAGGGGAGGAAAGCGTTTGCACCAGCATTGTGGTCGCTGCCGAATTGCGGTTTGGTGCGAAGGAAAAGGGTTCCGCCCGCCTCACCCGCCAGTTGGAGGCAGTTCTCTCTGCGATTCCCGTCCTTTCTTTGAACAAACCGGCGGATGAGCAATACGCCCGCCTCCGCCATGCCCTGGAGAAAGCGGGCACTCCCGTCGGACCCAACGATATGCTCATCGCGGCCCAGGCCCTTTCCCTGAATCTCATCATGGTTACCGCTAATCAGCGTGAGTTCTCCCGTGTGGCGGGGTTGATCGTTGAGAACTGGCTTGTAGTTGAGTGAGGTCTGAAAAAGGAATCCGATGAAGAAAACAGTGCTTTTGATCTGCTGTATTGCCCTGTTCTGCCCGAATGGCGTCCTTTACGGCCAGACAGGTGATGCAGACAAAACCGGTGAAGCCGCTGGCGGGCCCATGAATGAAGATGATGCCCCAACCCTGATGACGCTGTACAGCATCGCCGAGACGATGAAGGAACTCAAAGACAGGATCGGGGAACTGGAGCAGGCGTTGCGGCGGACCCGTTCTGAAGAAGAGAAAACAGCCATCGAGGAGGAACTGGCACGTCTCAATGCCCGCTATAAATCCATGACCATTGATCTGGGGCGGGTGATTGCAGGGGTCGATCTGGAACAAGGCCGGCATGATCCCTCCGCTGACGAGTTCAACTGGCATGAAGAACTTCGGGAACTGCTGTGGCCGGTCATCCAGGAACTCAAGAACATGACCGCCCGGCCCCGCGAGATTGAGCGGCTGCGGAGTGAACTGCTCTATTACGAAAGATCCATTGAAGCCGTCCGGAACGCCCTTGCCAATGTGGCGCGGTACATCGGGCAGATCGAGGATCAGGAACTGATGCAGCGGCTGGAAGCCCTGAAAAAGGACTGGCAGGCCCGGGAACACCAGTTGACCAGCCAGCGGGATGTGGCGCAGTACAAGCTGGAGGAGATGAGACGGCAGAAAACCTCGGTGGTGACATCGGCCCAGAACATTGTCCGTTCCTTTTTCAGAAGCCGGGGACGGAATTTCGCCCTGGCACTGCTGGCCTTTCTGGGGGTTCTTCTGGTCTTTCGTCTGGTTCACCGGATCATCTACCGGTACAGCCCGTTTCACAGACCGAAACGGCGGAATTTCTATGTGCGCCTGGGCGATGTCATCTATCACTTCACGACCTTTCTGGCGGCAGGGACAGCGATGCTGCTCGTCCTGTACGGCTCAGGGGACTGGGTACTTCTCAGTCTTTTCATCGTGTTTCTTCTGGGGCTTCTCTGGACTGCCCGGCAGGGGCTGGTCCGGTTCTGGGAACAGATCAAACTCCTTCTGAATCTGGGGACGGTCCGGGAGGACGAGCGGATGGTCTATAACGGCATTCCCTGGCGGGTGGCGTCCCTGAATGTCTACAGCCATCTGGAAAATCCGGAAATGGACAGCCCGCGCATCCGCCTGCCCCTGGGGGCGTTCATCGGCCTCAATTCCCGGCCATACCATGAACACGAACCCTGGTTTCCCTGCCGGCTGCATGACTGGGTGATTCTGTCGGACGGAACTTTCGGCCATGTGGTGAGCCAGAGTCCGGAAATGGTGCAGATGGTTCTTCTCGGCGGAAGCCGGAAGACCTATCCGGTGCAGGGGTTTCTGGATCTTGCGCCGGAAAATATATCGACCGGATTCCGGATCCGGTCCGCTTTCGGCATCGATTATGACCATCAGGCGGAGAGTACGCGGCAGATCCCGGAAACAATGCGGAAGGTGATTCTGGAGAAACTGGAAGAGGAGAAGTATGAACAGTATCTGATCAGTCTGAAGGTCGAGTTCAAGTCCGCCGGTGCTTCATCGCTGGATCTGGAGGTACTGGCGGATTTCACCGGTGATGCGTCACAGTATCACAACCGGCTGGAACGGGCGCTGCAGCGGTATTGCGTGGAAGCCTGCAATCTGCATGGCTGGGTGATTCCGTTTACCCAGCTGACACTTCACAATGCGGGGGAGTGAAACGGCGGATGTGCAAGTCACAGGGCAGAAAGGGGTGTCCCCTCTTCCGCAAAAGCGGAAGAGGGGACGTTGGATAAGGAGGATTGAAGTACCAGTGCAAACATATTGTCTGCCGTAACAGGAGCTGCCATCCTGTTTATAGCGTCTGCAGTGGACATCAAACAGGCGTTTTCCTTACGCCTGCAACCGATCATAGGGCAGTGCCGGAAGGAAGAAAATAAGGAATATCGTGTATTCAGAATGGAGATGGTATGTAGGGATGGATACGCTGTCTCCGCGTGAATGCGCTGCCGGGTTCTGTCCGGCAGGTGCGACAGTATACTTGCCGCAGTATAAACGATTGCTTTTCCTCTCATTTTCATATATTGAAAGATGAATACGAGGGAGGATTGAGGTGCTGCCTCTCCGCTTCACAGGCAAAGACGAAGTACATGCCTTCCGTTTATCCATGATGCAATAAAGGATGATATTATCTTGAATCAACAACAAAATATAGCCGTACTGATTGTGGATCATAATGATGGAGAACTCAGTTCAACCATTGCTGGTCTGCTGAAGGAGATTCCCCACTGGGACTATGACGTCAGCCGGGCCGGAAGCTACAGAGAAGGAATCGAACGTGCCGAAACCGATCATTTTGACGTGTATATCGTGCAGGATGACCTGGGGGATCATTCCGGCATTGATTTCCTGACCCATCTCAAAGAAAATAACTGCACAGTCCCGGTACTTCTGGTGACGCATGAAGGCTGTCATGAGGAAGACGTGGCGGCCATGAAAGCCGGTGCGGCGGATTATCTCTTTTTAAAAAGTCTGTCCGCCTATCTGCTGGAGCGGGCCATCCGGTATGCGATGGAACGGGCCCGTATTCTTCTTGAACTTCAAAACGGGCTTTCCCATTTTGAAGGCATCTGCCGCGGTGTCAGTTTCGGTATCCTTCTGTTTGACGGCGAAGGTCAGATAAAATACGCCAACCCTGCTGTCTGTAAGGAAACCGGTTATTCCCAGGAGGATATCTGCCAGATGCAGATTCAGGAAATCTATGCCGAAGATATCGGAAATGAACTGATCCGGCTTTACCGGGAGATACTGCCGGAGGATCAGGAGCCGCGATACCTGCAGATCGATGAGTGCTGTCAAACCCGGAAGGAGCGTGAAATCTGCTATCGGTTTACCGTATCTCTCTTTGAAAATACGGATGCGGACGAACCGTTTTCCATTACCCTCGTGGAAGACATCACCGAAAAGATACAAATGAAGAGGGAGATCGAAGAATCCGAAAAAGAGGTCCGTTCGCTGGCCCAGAAGCTGATCGAAGCCCAGGAAACTGAACGGCGGCGGCTGGCAAATGATCTTCATGACGGTGTCGGCGGTACTCTTACGGCCCTTCTGTACAGTCTGGAGAATAAACAGAAACAGGCGGACGGTAAGACCGAAGACCATGCCAGGGATATTCGCATGGTGCAGCAGGCCATGCAGGAACTGCGGCGGCTTTCCAATAATCTGCGCCCGCCGATTCTGGACAGACTGGGCCTGATCCAGACCATTCGCTGGTTCTGCAGTGAATATACAGGGGTTTATGCCGATTTTCGTGTCAGTGAGGATATCAACGTTACGGAAGAGGACATTCCCGAGCCGATGAAGGTGATTCTGTTCCGCATCATTCAGGAAGCCTTCAACAACGCCGCGAAGTACAGCAATGGCAACAAAATCGAGCTTTATCTGAAAAAGGAGGCCGCCAGTATCCGGCTCTGGATCCGGGACAACGGGGACGGTTTTGATCTGAAGGCGATTTCTGAAAAAAAAGGGGTCAAGGGTGGTCTGGGACTCATCAGCATGAGAGAACGGGTTGAGGTGATGGGCGGAAGTTTTGATATTCTTTCCGTGGTCGGGGACGGAACGGAACTGAAGGCGGAATTTCCGCTGGCGGAGTGAGGGGGGAGCAGGTGTTGAGGTGATGGATCATGGTGGTCGGGGAACAGGAGCAGTCAGAAAGGAATGGAGTACGGGCTTGGCACAACTTGAACACATTGAAGCGATAGAAAGACGTCTCTGGAACGCGGCAGATACCCTGCGCGCCAACTCGAACTATGCCAGCAATGAATATTTTCTGCCGGTGATGGGCCTGATTTTCCTGCGTCATGCCTACAGCCGGTTTCTGGTTGTCAAAGATGAGATTGAAGCGGGGCTGCCGAAGCGCGGCGGGAAGACGCGGGCGCTGACCAAAGAGGATTTTTCGCAGAAGGGGGCGATCTTTCTGCAGCGGGAGGCGCAGTTCCGCCTCGACTACGTCTTCTCTGAGAACTCCCACGGCCTCCACGCCGACCAGGAGTCGGCGCGGATCCTGGCCGAGGCGATCGACTACGCTCGCCAGGCGCAGGTGCTCGCCCGGGAGCTGCGGACCAGGCCGCTGATCGACATTACGACCCTTCCGGCGGAGATCGAGGCGGTCACGCCGGACCTGACGGCGCCGCCCGGGCCGCTCCGCGAGGCGATCGACTCGCCGCGGCCGATACCGGACAAG
>JBEPXL010000275.1:0-5316 GCA_041641935.1 Desulfobacteraceae bacterium
TGATTTTCTCATTGAACCAGAAAAAGTTCTCTGCATCGGCAGATTAAAATCTTTTTCTCATATATATCTCGATAATGACAGTATATCAAGAATCCATGCTCTTTCTATAAACCTCCAAGGACAGTTATTTCTTGTCGATTACAATTCAACCAATTTTACGTATGTGAATGGTATAAAATTGTCCCCCTTTTCTTTATGTCACTTAGTTGAAGGGGATACACTACTTCTGGGCGATAACATTCGTTTCACAGTTTCTAAACATGCTGCGCCAAATTATCAAAGAATAATATTAAAATAACTGCTTTAATTCTGTTACACAGAATTACGCACTTTTTCCTTATCATGTTTCTTCCATTTCCTGCTGAACACTTCGTCTTCAACCATCATTTTTCCTGATTATCATCGCTTTACCTCGACCCTCTGGCATTCCCCGTCTCCCTGTGATATAAAGGCAGAAAGACACGAAAATCGCAGCAAACCGCATACCGACCGGAGGCCACCATGTTACGTGCAAAACAGGATATCGGGCTGGTCTTTTTTCCGGCCTTTGACTGGGCCATCAGCGCAACCCATCCCGAACGTGAGGAACGCCTGCTGTATACGCAGGATCAGGTGCTCGAAGAAGGTCTTTTGGATATTGAAGGGATTCTGGAATACAAGCCGGATATTGCCACGGTAGAGGATGTGCAGCGGGTCCATTTCTGTGTCCCGGACGAGGCGGCGGTCACCACTGTATCCCATTTGATCAGTGCAGGCGGTGCAAAAAAAATCGGTACCGTCGTCCTCGACAACCAGGTGAAACGGGGATTCGCCCTGGTCCGGCCGCCGGGACATCATGCCATGCGGGTTGTCCACGGATCACGGGGGTTCTGCAATATCAATATTGAAGCGGTCATGATTGAATACCTCCGGAGCAAATATGGCATCCGAAGGGTTGCCATTGTGGATACCGACTGCCACCACGGCGACGGAACCCAGGACATTTACTGGCATGATCCGGATACGCTGTTCATTTCCATGCACCAGGACGGCCGGACCCTCTATCCCGGCTCGGGTTTTCTCAATGAACTGGGCGGCCCCAACGCCGCCGGGTATACTGTCAATATTCCGCTGCCGCCCCATACCGGTGAAGCCGGCTTTCTCCACACCATCGAACATATGGTCATGCCGATTCTGGCGGACTTCAAACCGGAAATCATTATCAACTCCGCCGGACAGGACAACCACTACGGTGATCCGATCACCAACATGAATTTTTCCGCTCAGGGCTATGCAAAACTGACGGAAATTCTTAAGCCCGACATCGCCGTCCTCGAAGGGGGCTATTCCATCGAGGGGGCGCTTCCCTACATGAATGTCGGCATTATTCTGGCCATGGCCGGCATCGATTACAGCCGGGTCACGGAGCCCAACTATGATCCCGACCGGGTCCGGCAGAACAGCGATGTTACCGACTATATCAAACGGCTTGGAGACAAAATCCTCGATTTCTGGGGAAAACGGGATGAACACAAGGCCATTCTGCAGGCGGACAAGCAGTATGAGGACCGGTCCCGCAGTATCTTTTATGATACGGACAACATCGTGGAAAAACAGATGGAAACAATCCGGATCTGCAACGACTGCGGCGGCGCCTGGTGCATCGATTCCTCTTCCGACCGGGGAAACAATGTGCTGGCCATTCACATACCGCCCCATGCCTGTCCGGAATGCCGGAAGACCGGTTATGAATGGTATGAGACAGCCGATGGAAAATTCCACCAGATTCTGCTGCAGGACCGTCCTGAAGACAATTATCTGAAGAAAGGAGATATATGACCTTCCCGAAGATCAAACCAAAGACACGAAGCCCGATGATTCCCCTCCTGTGCATGGCGGCAGTCCTGGTGCTTGTCCTCACCGGATGTGCCCAGGAAAAGCCGCTTCTTCTGCCCGAAAGCCAGATCAATATGGACCGGGGCCGTCAGCTGATCAATGAAGGAGAGGCGATGGTCGATGAAGGCGAGGATATGATGGACGAAGGCGAAGAACTGATCGACGAGGGCAAAGCCCTCCGCAGGCGCGGCAAAGAACGGATCGATCAGGGGGAACAGATCGTTGAATCGGTGGAAAAACTGGAAAAGGCCGAACAGCTTCGCCGGGAGGGAATTCAGCTCCGTCAGGGAACCATGCAGTAGCCGTTTCGGCGCAATCGGTACAAAAAGTGAACAGAACAGCAGCATCGAACCTGCGGCTGCGGGCCGGGATTCTTCAGGCCCTCCGCAGGTTTTTTATGGAACAGAACTATCTGGAGGTGGAAACCCCGGTACGGATTCCCGCCCCGATCCCGGAGGCCCATATCGATGCGGTTCCTTCGGGTGACTGGTATCTCCACACGTCGCCGGAAGTCTGCATGAAACGACTGCTGGCGGCGGGTATGCCCCGGCTTTTTCAGATCTGCCGCTGCTTCCGGCAGGGTGAACGGGGGCAGCGGCATCTTCCGGAATTTACCCTGCTGGAATGGTATACCGCAGAAGTGGATTACAGCCATATGATGGCGCAGTGCGAGGAACTGATCCGGGCGGTTGCGCGGTGGAACGGATTCGGGGAACGGATCGTCTATCAGGGAGAGACGGTGGATCTCTCCGGAATATGGGACCGGCTGACGGTCCGGGAGGCGTTTGAACGGTATGCCTCCCTTTCTGTGGAAGATGCGCTGGTCCGGGGAAAATTTGACGAGGTGATCGCCTTTGAAATCGAGCCGCATCTGGGACGGGAAAAGCCGCTTTTTCTCCATGATTATCCGGCGGAATGCGGGGCACTGGCCCGGCTGAAGCCGGAAGATCCCTCCGTTGCCGAACGGTTTGAACTCTATATCCGCGGCATGGAACTCTGCAACGCCTTCACGGAGCTTACGGATGCCGCCGAACAGCGTACACGGTTTCAGGAAGAACAGACCATCCGCCAAAAAAACGGAAAGCCGGTGTATCCGCTGCCGGAGCCGTTTCTGGATGCGCTTGCAGACATGCCGCCCGCATCCGGAAACGCCCTGGGGGTTGACCGGCTGGTGATGCTCTTTGCCGATGCGGCAGAGATCGACGAGGTGGTGACGTTTACAACCGAAGCATTATAGACAGGAATCAGGGATTTTTTCTGCCCTCGTAACATTTCCGTTCCACATAGCTGTCGGTCGTATCATCAAAGACCGCATCCTCTTCATGAATCAGCTTCGGACCGCCTTCCCAGCCGCCGCAGGCCAGCACTACCGTCTCTCCCATGGTGAAATTCCGTCCGCAGGCCGGGCACTGGGTCGTGGTATGAAGTTTTTCGCGGTCCATAATGGTTTTCAGACTTTTCCTTTTGTCCATCGGTTTTGCCTCCTCCGGTTCAGGTGTCATCTCTCGGATCAGGGCAAAGGGACTTCCCGCCCTGACATTTCCGTCTGAATCAGTGATTACGATATATTCTTACAATAGAACAGAAACCGGCAAAATCAACTCTGCCCCCCTGTCCGTCTACCACAATCCCGCCTCCCGGCATCGCTCTTCCACATAGGGATTGACATTGTCCTGAATCCGCTCAATCCGCATGCTTCGCTCGCATTCCCATTCATCCACCGGGTCTTCCATGTCCCATACCTGAAACATCTGCCGCTCGGCTTCGGATAATGTCATCCGGTCTTCGTAGGCAAATGCCATGTAGTAGTAAATCCGGGCAATGTCGCCGCGGATGTGCGGCGCCGGTTCTGCGGTATCGTCTGCAACTTCAAAGTCACACCGCCCAAAAGCGCGTACTTCACCGGGGATGATGCCGTAGAGCCGGTTCGACCGCCGCTGGTTGATCAGCCCGATGGCCGGAACCAGATTGTGCATGTCCGATTCCATCAGCCGGTATGCTTCCGAGCCCCGTCGGGCGTTTTCCCGTCCGCTGTATTTTCTGCACTTGAGAAACAGGATCTTCCGCAGCAGGACCGGCAGTCTGCATTGCCAGGATTCCGACGATTCCCAGGATTCAAATGTGTTTCCGAACCGGGATGCGGGAACGACATGCTCCCATTCAATGGTCTTCGCCCGTTTTCCTTCGCCGGTCTTGCACCGCACCTTTTTGTTCTTGCTGAAGTGGCATCCGCAGTAAAAACTGATCCGATGATCATGGTAGACCTCTTTTTCAAGGATATCCTTTACCTCCTGAAAACTCTGAAATGTAGTGTTTCCTTTGCGGGTATCACACCCACTGAACAGGAACAGCAGAAAGAGGATCGCGCATACGATCGGTGAGTAACGGTGAAATATCCTGCTGTTTTTCATGGGTTCTCCTTCCATGTTCTGATTTTTCAGGGACATCAGGGGCATTCAGAGGTTGATATCCAGTTTTTCAACGAGGATTTCGGTGGACTCATTTAATCCGCCATCGGATTTTTCCCGGTTGTGACACCGCTGTCGGCGGTTTCGGAGAAAGGGGTTGTTGCAGAAGACGCGGGATAGCGGCGGGAGGGAATGAGCCACCGGTCGTCAGAAAAAACCGGAAATCCGATCTGCGGCGGGCAAAAGCGGGAACATCTGTGCCTGATATGTTGTTACGGGAGCGCTTTTTCACGCCCTACCTGCCTTTCTTGGCACCTGTCGTGTTTAGGGAAGACGTTCAAAGCCGACTGTAACATCTTTGCCATTTAAATTAAAAACGACTTCTCTTGACCATGGGTATTTATCCACATAAATCTCTTTAGAACATCTGCTTTTTTCATTCAACCCCCAAATAACTGTAACTTTATCACCTCTGCTGATTTTAAAAGAACCTCCAGAATAACTTTTATGAGCGCCGGGTGGAAGATATCCATGACTAAACTTTTGATTATGAAGTCGAATATTCACTCCATAAAGCAATTGATTTCCAATATTCACAACTTTATGATGATAACCCATGCCCATACATCCGGTAACACAAAAATAGAACAATAGTAAAATTCCGTACTTCATTCCACCTCCATTACAGTATATTTCATCAACTTGTTATAGGTTCTGTTAACATTTGCTCAGACAACTAATCATTTGAGTGTAACCTAAATTTGTAGGAAGTAAAGACCTGTGTTATTCTTCTGTTTTTTAAATCCAGTTATTAAACAAGGAGGTTCTCATGAAGTCTTATGAAGTGAACGCCGAAATGGAGCAGATTCGGTTCTTGGCTGAGATTTTAATCAAAAGCATCAGCAACCAAGCTGCAGAAGCTGAAGCATACCGAATGGAGGAGGGAATTTTTTCCCTGATTCAGCAAATTGGCTGCAGTGCAATGCGTCTGTATTTTGCTCACAAAGGGACCGGTGATGTCGGACCGGAATTG
>JBEPXL010000276.1:0-5308 GCA_041641935.1 Desulfobacteraceae bacterium
GTATGAAGATGGGCTTCTACTGGATTGCGGGGCAGGGAAACGATCTGTTTACTTCGATAATGTGGTCAATTTTGAAATTGTTCAGTACAATACGACAGATGTCCGGGGTATAGGAGAAGAACTCCCTTTTATTGATAATTCTTTTGATGGCGTCATTTCCATCGCGGTTCTGGAGCATGTGAAAGATCCATTCCGCTGTGCAAAAGAGATGGCAAGAGTGCTGAAACCGGGGGGAGAACTGATCTGTTGTGTTCCGTTTCTGCAGCCGTTTCATGGCTATCCCCATCACTATTACAATATGTCTCACCAGGGACTGCAAAATCTTTTCCAGGAGTTTATTTCCATAGATGCAGTCAAAGTCTATGACAGCATATTTCCCATCTGGTCTCTCACCTGGATACTGCGAAGCTGGGCCGAGGGGCTGGAAGGAGAGGCAAAAGATGAATTTCTCAATTTGAAAGTATCCGACCTGCTGGAACCTGCCCATCAGTATCTGGACCGTTCCTTTGTCAGAACACTGCCGGAAGAAAAAAACTTTGAACTGGCATCTGCCAGTGTTCTGTTCGGGCGCAAGAAATGAGACGGTACATCCTGTCAATCTTAAGCGGAGGGGGTATTTACAATGGCCTACGAATACATAGCAAATGGACAGACAATCAGACTGGAAGTGGATGAAGACCGCATTGCCGTCCGGTTTCATGAGCCGGCGCCGCGGAGCCACCGGTTTTGGATGACACGGCGGCCGGAACTGGCCGCCTTCTCCCGGCGTATCGAGGTTCCGGAAGAAAAATATACCATCCTCCCGGTCGCCCAGACGCCCGAACCCCGCGCAGCCCGATTCAAAAATGCGATCAGCGTCATGAATGCCGAGGACGGGGTCGCCCGGGTTACACCGGTCTTCAAGATTCGTGATTCCAAAGTTCTGGCGACGGACCGGCTCATCGTCCGTTTTGCCGCCGGGGCTGAAAATCCGGAAAAGGCGCTTCGGGACCAGAACGGGGAAGTGGTGAAAACCCATGAGGACAATGAATACCTGGTCCGGCTTCCCGAAACGGCAGATCCGTTTCAAGTCGCTGAAACGCTGCGGAACCTTCCCGACGTGGAATACGCCGAACCGGATTTCGTGATCCTGTTTCAGCGTTTTCCGCGCCATGCCGTTTCCTCAGTTGAAAGACGCAATGATCCCCTCCAGGTGTACCAGTATGCAGTGGATATAACCCAGGCCCGGCAGGCATGGCAGCTTCAGATCGGTGATCCGCGGGTCCAAATCGCCATACTCGATGAAGGGGTGGACACCAGCCATGAGGATCTCTTTTCGGCCATTGTCTCCGGTTATGATGCAACGGATGATGATCCGTTCCAGGAGCCGAAATTCACCGACGCCCACGGAACCGCCTGCGCCGGACTGGCTGCCGCCATTCCCGATAACTTTCGCGGCATACAGGGTATCGGCGGCGGATGTTCTCTTATGGCGGTCCGGATCGCCTACTCCGGCGACGGCAGCAGTTTCTGGGTTACCAACGATGCCTGGGTGATCCGGGCCATCGACTGGGCCTGGCAGAACGGCGCCGATATTCTCAGCAACAGCTGGGGGGGCGGTCCGCCGTCCACGGCGGTCACACAGGCCCTGGAACGTGCCCGGACCCGGGGACGGAACGGCAAGGGGTGTGTGGTGATCATCGCAGCCGGAAATGCAGGCGGATGGGTCGATTTTCCGGGGTATCTTCCCAACATGCTGACGGTAGCCGCGAGCAATGAATATGACGAACCGAAAACCAGAGACAGCCGGGACGGGGAAACCTGGTGGGGTTCCAATTTCGGCCCCGAGGTGGATGTGGCCGCGCCGGGCGTTCATCTGTACACCACCGATATTATGGGACAGGCCGGGTATAACCAGGCCATCGATGGCCATTACTATGCCGAATTCAACGGCACCTCCGGTGCGACCCCCATTGTCGCGGGGGCCGCGGGACTGATGCTGTCGGCCAATCCCGACCTGACCGAGGCCCAGGTCCGTGAAATCATTCGCCAGACCGCCGATAAAGTCGGTCCCATCCCCTACATCAATGGCCGCAATGATTCCATGGGATACGGTCGTCTCAATGTCTATCGTGCCGTCAGAGAAGCCCAGGAGCGGCGCACTGTCCCCCGGCCGCCCATTGAACCGCCGGTGGAACCGCTGCCCGGAGACTCCGGGGGCGGTGATCTGCGCATGCGGGTGACGGCAAGCAGACTCCGGATCCGGACCGGTCCCGGGACCCAGTATCCGTCTGTGGGATTTCTGGACGAGGGGGAAATCGTGTCGGTGAACAACCTGGATGGACGTGAGGTCTGGGTGGAAATCGCCCCCGGCAAATGGGCCGCCTATACCTACCGGGGAAACCAGTTTCTGCAGCTGGTCCGTTGAAGAGACGGGCGGGTGCAGCGTCCTCCGGAACATGATCCGGAGACCGTACCGGACACCACTTCCGGTACGGTATGGGATTCCCTGATCCGGTGGTTCAGGCGTCTGTTCAAAACGGAATAACCAACCGCTGCAGCCCCGTCTCCAGAACCGGTTCTCCGCTGCCGGTATTCATTCGTTCAGCAGCAGCTTGGCATCCAGGGCCATCCAGCGGTTGTCCGCGTAGACGATCGGGTTGATGTCCAGCTGGCTGAACCGGCCGCCGAGATCCAGGGCCAGCTGTCCAACAATGGAAATGGCATCGGCCAGACCGTCGGCATCCATTTCCAGCCCCCGGAAACCGGAAAATACCGGGGAAACCGTCAGTTCGTCGATCATCCCCCGGGCATCCCGGCGGGAACAGGGGGCCAGACGGAAAGAGACATCCTCATACAACTCCGTCAGAACGCCTCCGGCACCGACCATCACGGCCGGACCGAATGCCGGATCCACCAGCGCCCCGATGATGAATTCGAGCCCTTCGGAAGTGACCTGCTCTTCCACCAGCACGGGGGTATCGGGAAACCGCCGCTGAAGATCGCCGACGGCCTGTGGCAGATTATGGTTGTCGAGATTCAGGAATACGCCGCCCTGATCGGTCTTGTGCATGATAATGCCGCTGCAGACTTTGGCCACATAGGGAGGGGACAGCTGAACCGATATATCCTGCTCCTCCCGTCCCAGCCGGAAACCTTTGGGGATGGCGATACCGAGCTGGCTGAGCAGTCCCTTGGTTTCGAATTCATCCGGGGAGTCCGGCATCATCAGCGTTTTGAGCCACTTATTCAGATGCTTTTGCATGATTCTTTCTCTTGTGCAGCACCTTCAGGATACTGGCCCGCTCCACCAGAAACCGGGCGGCACGGACCGCCCGCCCGATGGAAGGAAACCCGACCACGCCCCTGTCGTGAAAGCGGCGAAGATAGCTGTCGGTAAAAGGCCCGTACTGGGTGAAGACGATAACCGGTTTCCGGGAGGCGGTCGCCCGGTCGGCGATTTCGTCGAGCATGGCGTCTGTAAGCGCCGGGGGAGCAAAAAAGGCGGTGCAGATGACAATGTCCACCCCGGCATCCGCCAGCAAGGCGTCCAGCACCTCTCCGACCATCCGGTCATTGGCACTGGCCGTCAGATCGACCGGGTTCCGGCAGGCGGCAAAGGGAAGGCTCACCGACCGGATCCGTTCGACGGTTTTCGGCGCCAGGACCGACATCCGGAGCCGTCCGGGCCCCCGGTACAGTTCGATATGGTCCGCGGCCATGACACCGTATCCGCCGGCCGGGGTCAGCACGGCGACCCGGTTGCCCTGCGGCAGCGGCAGTGCGGACAGGGTTTTGGCGGCATCGCACAGGGCTTCGTCATCAAAGGCACGCTGAATGCCGTACTGCCGGAACGCGCCACTCACCACCCGGTCCGACCCGGCCAGGCGCCCGGTGTGGGAAGCCACTGCCGAAGCCCCGGCGCCGGACCGCCCCGCCTTGAGTACCACCACCGGCTTGCGGGCGGACACCTTCCGGGCCGCCTCCAGAAAGGCCCGTCCGTGGGGGAGACTTTCGACATAGAAAGCGAGACAGGTGGTCTCTTCATCGCTGTTGAAGTAGTGGAGAAAATCGATCTCATTCAGATCACAGGTGTTGCCGAGTCCCACAAAGGCCCGCATTCCGAAGCCGGTGTTGCTCGCCAGCCCCAGGGCCTCCACGCCCACAGACCCGCTCTGGGAAACAAACGCCACGCCGCCGCCCCCGGCCAGGGCCCGGTCGCCATGTTCCACAAACAGGGTATCGAGCCGGTTGCGGGGAAGAAAGATGCCTAGGGTATTGGGGCCGAGAATCCGGCTGCCGTACTGTTCCGGAATGGCGGACAGCCGCTTCTCCAGCGCTTCCCCTTCCGGTCCCGTTTCGCTGAATCCCCCGGCCACCACGATAATGGCAGGAATATTCACCCCGGCACACGCCTCCGCCGCATCCACCGCTTTCTCCGCACCGACGGCGATCACCGCCAGATCGACCTCCTCCGGCAGGTCAGATATCTCCGGCACGGTCACCACCCCCAGCACGTCTGTTTCCCGGGCATTGACCGGGTAGAGAGGGAGCCGGGTCCGGCGGAGCTGTTCAAAGATAATCCGGCCCACCCGTCCGGGGGTACTGGTCGCACCGACAACGGCGATGGACCGGGGCGCCAGCAGGGGGCGCAGATCGACCTGCTCTGTCATGGGCATCCGGCCTTTTGCACTGTCTTGTTCCCCATTTTCTTTCTCCTCTGAAAAGCAGTCCGGAAGAGGATTCTCCCCCTGTAAAACGCCGCTGTCAGGGAATCATCATCAGTTGAATATCGCAGACATTGGTATAGGTCGGTCCTGTGGTCAGCAGATATCCCAGTTTCTCGAAAAAATGATAGGCATCGTTGTTTTTCAGGGCATCGGCGATGGAGATTTCCTTTTCCTGCGCCTGCCGGTAAATCTCCGAAGCGGCAAAGGCCCCGGCGGCATCGGTGGGTCCGTCACCGCCGTCGGTCGCCCCGGAAAGAAAAAAGATTCCCGCTGCCCCGTCCGGATCTTTTTCAATCTCTGCCAGAAATGCCAGCGCCATTTCCTGATTCCGTCCGCCTTTTCCCTTTCCCCGCAGGGTCACCGTGGTTTCTCCCCCCGCAATAAGGCAGCATGGGCGGGATGCCAGCAGGTTACGGTCAGCCGTATCCCGGGCGATGCCGAACAGAACACGGGCCACTTCCCGGGCCTCACCGGTGATCCGGGAGGAGAGAATCACCGGATGATACCCCAGCTTTTCTGCCGTTTCCGCAGCGGCCTGCAGGCTGTGGTAATTGGTTCCGATCAGGATGGTATGAGTCTTTTCAAAGGCCGGATCACCT
>JBEPXL010000277.1:0-5289 GCA_041641935.1 Desulfobacteraceae bacterium
CGGTCCGGAATGGTAATGGTGGTGGCCAGCCCCGGATGCCGAAGACCGGGAAAGCTGTACCCGATGATCTGGAACAGAAGCCCGTCCGCCATGTACTGTACCGGCTCGGTCCGCAGACCTGTCGGCAGCGGATAAAAGCTCTGGCCGACCGTTCCGTGGCCATCCAGATTAATGCCGTGGCACTGGGCGCAGAATTTGGCGTAGGCATCCTTCCCCGCCGTGATCACGTCCTTATCATCCATGGGCATGGGCGGTTCGAGGGTTTCGCCGTCCACGTGGCGGTAGAGTTCTTCCCCGCCGGAAAACGGTACAATATCCTCGGACAGAATCAGCAGCGGCTCTTCATGGGGGCGAACCGCGGGGGTTTCCCACATGCGCCCCTTGTCACAGGCGACGAGGGAGAGGACCAGAAGCAGAAACAGAAATGATATTCTTCGTGTCATCATTCTCCCTCACGTCCTCTTACATGCTGGGGATACGGCAGGGATTCGTAGACGGCATAGGCCGACTTGCCGGGCACATCCACCACAGGCCGGTAATCCCAGTTCGGCATGCCGCGGTCTCCGACCAGGACAAAGGCATACATGCCCTTGAGGAGAATGGTAAAAACGATCAGCGAGATAATGATCCATGTGGTCCTTCCGGACCGTTCTTCCGGTTCTTTTATCATATCAGATTTTCACCCCCAGTACGCCGATTCCCCAGATATAGAGGATCACCCAGAGAATCGTACCTAAAATGATCAGTGCCAGTCCGAGCGGAAACGGGGCATCCCGCCCCTCGATGCCGGCCGGAAACCGTTCAATAATCTCACTTTTCCGCTCCTCGTTCCGCTGGCTCCGCATATGGCTGTAGGCCAGCAGAAGGCCGAAGAGAACCAGAAAAAGCAGAGCGGGAAACAGATAGAGAACAATATGCTGGAAACCCAGCAGCTCATACATTCGCATAGACGGCTCCTTTTGTTTACCTGCCTGCGGACCAGATGGCAAATATCAGCACACTGGCACTGACCGCAAGCCCCAGTAACGCCAGCGTCACCAGTGCGTATCCTTCATACCGGTTCATGGGGGATACCCGCCGGGAAGAGGAGACGGTATCCGGTTCATCGGTCAGCGGCAGATACCGGGCCCGCTGCTGGTCCTTGAACTGATTGTTTCTGAGGGCCCAGAAAAAGACCGGCACGGCAATGGCGATGCCCACCCCCAGATAGGCCAGGAAGTAGGGAAAATACATCAGTAATACTCCTTGTAATAGGGCTCATCCGGTTTCCGCGTCTCTTTGAAGGTCTCCTTCTGCGGTTCCGGTTCCAGCGCCGCGTCGATTTCCACGCCTTCCGGATCTTTGTCGGCGTCACTCTTGTTGATGAAATATTCCGCCACATAGTTGCCGACATCCCAGATCTTTTCCGATTCCAGGTCTTTCTTGAAATAGGGCATGGCGGTTCCTGTGATGCCGTTCATGATCTGATAGTAGAGGATGCCGCCGGAGACCTCCCGGTCTTTCAGCAGGGTGAAGTTGAACGGCGGCGGATAAATGTACGGCTGGGCGGATCCCATGCCGTCTCCCACCGGACCGTGACAGCCGATGCAGAAGTCCTGATAGATTTTGTGGCCGCGGGCCAGTCCGCCGTCGGTGGTCGGGTACGGGTTGACCAGATTCCGCCATCCCGAAGGCACATGGCTGTTGATGATCTCCACATTCCGGTCCGGTCCGGCCTGGTAGGCATCCGTCAGAATCGCCTTCCACTTCCGCTGGCGGCGCATCCGCACGTCCGCCTCCTTGAGCCCCAGGCTCTGGACATAGGCGATCAGGATATCGATCTTGTCCCGGCCCAGAAAATCGAACCGGGGCATAATGGAATTGGGACGGGTCGAACGGGGATTGATGAAGTGGGCCACATGCCAGTCATCCGGATGTTCCCCGCCCGCCTGGGAAAGATCGGGGCCGGTGCGCTGGGAGCCCAGAAGAATGGGTTCGTCCGCCACATAGTCACCGACCTGGGCGATCCGCTCGGCGCCGATGCCCCAGTCAATGGTCCGGATGGACTGGCTGTGGCAGTAGACACATCCGTTCTGGATATAGATTTTCCGGCCCAGCGCTTCCACTTCCGAACGGGTCCGGAATATTTCGGACGGTTCTCTGTCTGCGGTATAATATGGTGCGATCACCACCACAGCCAGTACTGCAAAGAGTACCAGCACAGAGCCGACGACAACCGCCGTCGGCGTCATTTTCATATCCAGTTTCATGAGGCAACCTCTCCGGCAGGTTTGGAAAAGAGCGTTCTGAGGAGATTATACACACCGATCAGTGACGCAGTAAAAATAAATACGCCGATGGAGGCCCGGATCACATAGTAGATGTGAACCTGGGGCAGCATCCGGTAGACCGTTTCTCCGTTGAGCCAGGAATTTCCCTGTATCAGCCCGACGATGGTAAGAACGATCGTAAAGCCGACAACCCCCATCAGAATGAACCAGTACTGGAGGTCCACCAGAAACGGGCTGTGGATTTTTTTCCCGGTGATCCGGGGAAAGACATAGTAAATCCCGCCCCATGCAATCATTCCGGCAAAACCGAGTACACCGATATGGGCGTGGCCGACGACCCAGTTGTTGAAATGGGTCACCCGCTGTACCACCGGCAGGGCCATCATGGAGCCCTGAATACTGACGAAAAAGTACATGATCGTCCCGGTAAAGACAAATTTGGCGGCGGTGTCGGCGTGAATCTCTCCCAGCTTCCCTTTGGCCGTGTACCAGATATTGATCAGAAACACCATGACGGGAATGACCATTCCGATGCTGTCGGTAATCGCCACGACCTTGAGCCATGTCGGAACCGGAACCTGCAGCAGGTGATGGGTTCCGATATGGGTATAGACAATGATCAGCGACCAGAAACCGATCAGGGACAGGGTATGGCTGTACAGGGGGCTCTTGCAGGCTTTGGGGATGACATAGTAGGCCACCCCCAGGGACAGCGGTGTCAGCAGAAGGCCGAAAATATTGTGCCCGTAGAACCAGAGGAGAACCGCATCGGGAATGCCGACCAGGGCCCCGGTGTGGGGACGCCAGACGACATTGCCGATCATGAAGGTGATGCCGGTCAGAATCACCGCCGCGCAGATATACCAGACCGAGACATACAGGGTCTGCTCCTGCCGCTGCTTGATCGTCAGAATCAGATTATAGAACGTGAGGCCGAAGACGGCGACGACCATCATGTCCACCGGCCAGATCATTTCCGCATATTCCCTGCCCTGGGAATACCCGCTCATCAGGGTAACCATGATGCCGACCAGGGTCAGATTCCAGAGAAGAACGGTGATGACACCGAGCTTTTCGCTGTAGAGGTCGGTTTTCAGAAGCCGGGGAATAAAATAAAGCCCCGCGCCGAGCAGCCCCGGTGTGACAAATCCGAAGAGAACGAGATTGACATGGGTGGGCCGCAGGCGCCCGAAGACAAGCCAGCCGATGCCCTTGGTCAGGTCCGGTGCAATCAGTTCAGTGGCGGCCAGCAGCCCGATAAAGGTCGCAACCGACATCCAGCACGCGGAGGTGAGGATAAACAGCGTTGCTGTCCGGTGTTTTTCTGCCAAAATGGTCGTTGGTGATATCATTCAACTGCTCTCCTTTAACTGTGACACGCCAGCCAGCAGTCCACGTTAGCATTGTTCTCAAGATGGCATCGGAAACAGAACCCCATCTTAAACTGTTCTCCTTTGATCCGGTCCTGGGTTTCCACCTTCCCATGGCAGGTTTCACAGGCAAAATTCCGCCGGATATGCCGCTGGTGGTTGAACAGCACATGTTCCGGCAGGTAATTGGCCTTCCGCCAGGGCGTCGGTGTATTGGTATCGAAATACTTGTGTTCCTTCCGGATCTCCGGATGATTGGCAATAATGTAGTTGTGGCAGTAGAGACATTTCTCTACCGGGGGAATACCCGGATGCCGCGACCGGCTCACATAGGGATGGCAGAACTCGCATTGAATATTTTTCACCCCCGCGTGCAGCTGATGGCTGAAGGGGATGGGCTGTTCCGGGCCGATGACCATCGCCGGAGGTGTATAAAAATAAAAAAGAAACGCCAGCAGGAGAACGATGCAGCTGAATATCCAGAAGAGGGGCATCCGGTTCCGGGCCGCCCCTTCCACCAGCCGCTTGATAAAAGCAAACAGACTCATCAGCTTACCTTTTCTTCGATGTTAAGGAAAAGTTCCGGGAACTGCTTCAGAAAATAGGTGAGCGCGGACGCCATCAGCCCCAGAAATCCCAGGCTGATCAGAATGTCGAACAGGCGCAGGGGAAGGGATTTGATGTCAAAATGCATGGGCGGGCCGATCAGCAGAAGGTTGTCGAGCCAGATCCCGGTCAGCGCCAGCGAACAGAGGACAATCATGAACTGGGGGCGGGTTTTGAGCTTCGCGTTGATCAGAGAAAAGAACGGCAGCACAAAGGAGAGGAGAAAAATGAATATGACCAGCGTGCGCCAGGAGGTCGGCAGGAAACGCTGGACCAGGTAATGGGCATCTTCCGGAACATTGCCGTACCAGATCACCAGCACCTGGGCATACAGAAAATAGGCCCAGACGATACAGAAGGCAAAGAAAAGTTTGCCGATGTCATGAAAATGATCCGGGGTCAGGGTGGATGCGGTCCCGAAATTAAGCACAATGACCGATGCGAGAATGATAATTCCTCCCAGCCCGATATAAAGCGCCTTGATGAAAAAGTAGCCGCCGAACAGGGTGGAAATAAAATGGGGGTCCATGCTCATGACAAGATCAAAGGAGATCAGGGTCAGGACTGAGGCATAACTGATCATGTAGAGGATGGCCACCGGCGTCATCTTGTCTTTGTAGCGCTTTGCCGCTTCCGGCGTTTCCGCCCCTTTAACAATGGACCGGAGCAGTCCCCTGCCCCCCTCCGGCCGGATCTTCGATTTGAGGGCATACAGGCAGTAGAGAAAGCCGAATCCGTAGAGGAGAAAAAGGCCGATCAGATCCCGGGTAAAGAGGAAGGGAATATTGAGCCAGACTTCCTTGCCGTGCAGGTCTTCATGAATCCAGGGAAACACATGCTCCTGCCCGATAAAGAGCAGGAGAAACAGGACAAAGGAGATGGGAAAAAAAGCGACAAAGGCTTCGGCCAGATTCTGCAGGGGCTGACTCCACCGGGCCCGGGTCACATGCATGATCACCGAAAAGAGAAGACCGCCCTGGGCGATGGCGGACCAGAAGAGAAAATTGACCAGATAGGTCTGCCATGCCCGTGCGTACTGGCCG
>JBEPXL010000278.1:0-5244 GCA_041641935.1 Desulfobacteraceae bacterium
GCCCGGCAGCATCTTCAGTCCGTGGAGCCGGACCTGCTGGCCCTGGAACAGGGCGGGGCGCAGATCGATCCGGAAGTGATCAACCGGATCTTCCGGAGCGTTCACAGCATCAAGGGGGCGGCCGGTTTTTTCGGTCTGGAGAAGATCGGCTCGCTGGGCCATGTCATGGAAAACCTTCTGTCGCTGATCCGGGACGGAAAGCTGACGCCGGCATCGGATATGATCGATGCGCTGCTGGCCGGGGTGGACGCCCTGCGGGCCATGCTCGATGACGTGGCCGGCAGCGAAGGGTTCCATCTCGAACAGGAAATGCAGCGTCTCCAGTCTTTTATCGGGGAGGCCGGCCCCAGAGAAACAGTGACGGTCACGGAAAAGGCAAGAGAGACGGACCAGCCCGTGGACGGGCGGCACTTCCATCTGGCGGCCGGGGATCTGGACCGGTTTGTGGCCCAGGGACTCAATCTCTATGCGGTGAAAATCTTTCTGAACCGGGATTTGAAGGAGAAAGGCAGAACCCCCTTCGACTTTATCAACAATATGGAGTCGCTGGGGCAGTATGTGGATGCCTTTCTTGACATCAGCGTCATCTCCGGGCTGGAAGACTGCCTCGACCGCGACCTCGGGTTCCATTTCCTCTTTGCCACCATTCTGGAGACGGATATGGTTCCCGAGGCCCTGGACGTGCCGGGGGACCGGATTGTGGAGATCGATCTGGATGCCTTCCGGGCGGCCCATCCCGAAGAAAGGGAAGAACCCGGCGCCGGGGAGTCGGCGCCGCCGACCGCGTCACCGGAACCGGAAGCCGCCGCCATGCCGGAACCGGTCGCTGCGCCCGCGCCCGCACCCGAACCGGAACCGGTGCCACCGCCTGCGGAAAAACCGTTCCCGCCCCAAAACGGCGGGACCGCTCTGGACAATGCCAGGGGCATCATCCAGACCGATGAAAAGATCCGGGTGGGCGTCGGCTTTCTGAATGATCTGGTCAATCTGGCCGGTGAACTGGTTCTGGGCCGGAACCAGCTCATGCAGGCCGCCCTGCCGCTGGCCCGGCACACGACCGGGCTCAATCCCATTCTCCAGCACATCAGCCGGGTCACCTCGGAAATGCAGGAGAAGATCATGCAGATGCGGATGCAGCCCATTTCCCTGATCTTCGACAAGTTCCACCGGGTGGTCCGGAGCGCCGCCAAAAAGCTGAACAAGGAGGTCCGGC
The DNA here is from genome assembly GCA_041641935.1 of Desulfobacteraceae bacterium. Taxonomy (GTDB): domain Bacteria; phylum Desulfobacterota; class Desulfobacteria; order Desulfobacterales; family Desulfococcaceae; genus JBEPXL01. Next base: position 1,214 of record JBEPXL010000278.1, read on the forward strand.
TTATTACCCGGGGCGAAGAGGTGGACCTGGACAAGACCATCATCGAGGGCCTTTCCGACCCGCTCACCCACCTGATCCGCAACGCCGTGGACCACGGCATCGAGTCACCGGCCGAACGGGAGGCCGCCGGAAAACCCCGTTACGGCACCATCCATCTCCGGGCCTTTCACCAGGGCGGGCAGGTCCATCTGGAGATCCGGGATGACGGCCGGGGCATCAGCGGAGAAATGATCGGACAGAAGGCCGTGGAAAAGGGCGTCATCAGCCGGGAGGAACTCCGGTCCCTGAGTGACGCCGAGCGGATTCGTCTGATCTTCCGTCCCGGTTTTTCCACGGCGGAAACCGTGACCGACCTGTCCGGCCGGGGGGTCGGCATGGATGTGGTCCGGACCAATATTGAACACCTCGGCGGAACCGTCGATATCCAGTCCCGGCCCGGGGAGGGAAGCCGCATCGTCCTGGTCCTGCCCCTGACCCTTGCCATCGTCTCGGGGCTTCATATCCGTTCCAGCGGCCAGTCCTTCATTCTGCCCGAAGCCGATATCGAAGAACTGGTCCGGATCAAGCCCGATGAAATCGATAAACGGATCGATGTGGTACAGGATGCCCGGGTGCTGCGGCTCCGGGACAGCCTGCTGCCCCTGGTGGATCTGGGCCGGGTTCTTGCCGGAAACGGTTCCGGCGCACGGGATACCCTGCTCCGGGAACAGAACGAACCGGTCCGGGTGCTGGTGGTCCGCTACGGGGATACCCACTTCGGTCTGGTGGTGGATGAAATCGTCAGCACGGAGGAGATCGTGGTCAAGCCGCTGCCCCGGTATCTGAAAAAGATGAAACGGTTCAGCGGGGTGAGCATCCTCGGCACCGGACGGGTGGCCCTGATTCTGGACGTCGCGGGCATTGCCGCCAAGGCCGCCATCCGGAACATCGATGCGGAAGCGGCCCGGACCCGGAGCCGGGACCGGCAGGGACAGGTGGAAAAGGAGATGCAGACCCTGCTGCTCTTTGACAACAACACCCCCGAACGGTTCGGTCTTCCCCTGGAACTGATCAGCCGGATCGAGCAGTTTCCGGCCGCGGAGATGGAGCGGATCAGGGATCATTATTTCATGCAGTACCATGACCGGAAGCTCCGGCTCATCTTTCTGGAGGATTATCTGCCGATCGGCCGTCCGGAACGCCCGCCCGGCGATACCCTCGGGGTGATCATCCCCAGACAGATGCGCTATCCCCTGGGGATCGTCTTCCACCGCGTCATCAACACCGTGGCGGCGGTTGTGGAACTCGATACCGAAAGCATCATGGCCCCCGGTCTGTTCGGATCGACGGTGCTGGAGGGAAAGATCACCCTTCTGCCGGACATTTACCGGATCTTTGAAATGGCCGCCCCCGAGTGGTATGCCCCGCCGGAGAATGAAACGGCCGGCAAGAAACCGTACCGGATTCTGCTGGCCGATGACACCCCTTTTTTCCGGATGGTGGAGAGTGAATACCTTGCCTCGGCCGGGTTTGATGTCACCGCCGTGGAAGACGGGCGAAAAGCCCTGGCGGCCCTGGAGGAAGAGGCCTTCGACGGTGTCATTCTCGATATTGTCATGCCGCGCATGGACGGGTGGGGAACCATCCGGGCCATCCGGGGCGATGAGCGGTTCCGCCGCCTGCCGGTGATCGCCGTCACCTCCCTGGAAGATGACGCCCTGGCCCGGAAAGGGCTCGAAGCCGGATTCGACGCCTGGGAACTGAAACTCAACAAGACCCGTCTGCTGGAGAAACTCCGCACCCTGATCGCGGCGGAAACCGGAGAGGAGGCCGGAACATGACCAGCCGTCAGATCACCACCTTTTACCTCGGCGATGCCTGTTTCGGGGTCGATATCCTTCTGGTAAAGGAGGTTCACCGCCATATTGCGGTCAGCCCCATCCCCGGCGCACCGCCCCACCTCTTCGGCCTCATGAACCTGAGAGGACGGGTGGTGAGTGTCGTCGATCTGGCCTACTGTCTCCACCGGTCCGCAAAACAGGACCGGCAGGAAGGATACCTGCTGATTTTCAAGACCCGTGAGGAGATCGCATCCATCCGCTCACCGGACCTGCTGCCGGAATCCGGTGATCCGGGGGAGGATATTGTCGGGTTTCTGATCGACCGGATGGATGATGTACTGACCATCGCCCCCCATGAGATACTGCCGCCGCCGCCCAATCTTCCCGACATCGATGACCATCTCATCCGCGGGGTCATCCGCCGGGAGGGCCGGCTGGTACTGCTTCTCAACGTGACGGAAATTCTGGACCAGGTAATGGAAGCGGCTTCTGATACGGATCAGCATCCGAACCGGAAAGCGGGGACAGTCGCCTGATCATTGGAGCCGGAGGAGCCGGAACTATGCAAGGAGGAACACTGTGTTAGGAATATTCAGGAACATGAAAGTCGGTTACAGGATCGGCGGTGGATTCGGTCTGATTCTGATTATAGGGATTCTGCTCGGTCTGCTGACCGTCTTCAACATGAACCGGATCAAGCTGGAGTCCCACCGGCTGATGGATCAGTATGTGCCCGAGGTCTCTTTGTCCAATGAACTGGAGCGGAATGTCCTGCAGACCATGTACCATGTCAACGGCTTTGCCCTGAGCGGTGATGAAGACTATCTTCTCCGGGGAAGGGAGTTCCTGGCGGATGTAAAACAGGATCTCGAAAGGGGCAGGGAACTGGCCGGTCAGTATGAGGGGCTGGTCAAGCTCCGGGAGGAGCTCGCAGTGGTCGGGCAGCGGTTCAATGACTACGAAGGCGCATTTGAGCAGACCATCGAGGCAGACAGGGTCATCGACTGGGACCGGAACCAGCTGGATGCGGCTGCGGCCATTTACATGCAGAATGCCGATGCACTGATGGACCGGCAGATGAACAAGCTCCGGCAGGAAGTGGGAACCGTGCTGCAGATCGACAGTCTTCAGGAGCGCATCCGGAAAATCGATCTGGTACATCTCATTATTATGACCGGCGGTTCCATCCGGGTGGCCAACTTCAAGGCCCAGGCCCTGGACGACCCGGAGATGCTGAGCGAGGGGCTGCAGCTCTTTGCCCGGATCGAAGAGTACATGAGCGAACTGCGCCCGATCACCCGCATGGCCACCGATCAGGAACAGCTCAACCAGATCGATCGGGCCGCAGCCGATTACCGGCAGGCGATGACCTCTCTTCAGGATACCATGCGGAAGCAGGCAGTCCAGGCGCAGCAGCGGCAGAACGCCGGAGAGGAGGTGCAGGACAGCGCCCAGGCGATCTCCACTGCCGGAATGGAACGGATGGTGAATATAGCCAATACCGTCACCGCCGCCCTGGACCGGACCACCACCATACTGGTGACCGGCTTTATCGGCCTGACCCTGCTGGTTCTCCTGCTCGGCTTTTTCATCACCCGCAGCATTACCATACCCGTCTCCCGGATCGTCCATTTTACCCGGCAGTTCGGCAGGGGAGATCTCAATGCCCGCATCGATGTCACCAGCGGGGACGAAATCGGTCAGATGGCAGGGGATCTCAACGGCGCGGTGGTTGACATCCGGAAGCTGATGCAGGAACTGTCCGACACCAGCAACAGCCTCTCCAGTTCATCCGAAGAACTGGCCGTGGTCTCCTCCCAGATGGCCTCCTCGGCCGAGGAAATGAACGCCCAGGCCACCACCGTGGCGGCGGCATCCGAGCAGGTGAGTACCGAGGTCTCCACCGTCGCCTCCGCGGCCGAACAGTCCAGCGCATCGGTTTCCAATATCGCCGCCATGACCGAAGAGATGTCGTCCTCCTTTGAAAACGTGGCCGAAGTCAGCCGGAAAACGGCGGACAATGTGGCCCGGATGGCCCGGTCGAGCGAGGAAATCTCCAATCAGGTCAACAGCGTCGCCTCGTCGGTGGAGGAAATGACCGCATCCCTCAACGAGGTGGCGAAAAACACCTCCCAGGCCAGCCGGATTTCCCAGAACGCCAACCGACGCACCGAAGAGATCAATGCCCGTATGAACGCCCTGGTCGATGCC
>JBEPXL010000279.1:0-5233 GCA_041641935.1 Desulfobacteraceae bacterium
ACCACATCCAGAAGCTGCTGCTTCAGGGACAGGTCCTTTTCCAGTTCGACGGTGTAGGCGGTATCCGTGAAAAAATCGGTCAGGGTCATGCCGAACAGGCGGTGCCAGTGAATCATTTTCTTTCTGTATACCTGTGTGATGCAGCGAGAGGAGGAGTGTGATCGAATTCCGTTTCTGAATATAATTTACAGCAGAAACCATTATTGTGCAAGTAGCCCGTTTTCATTCTCTTTTCAGTCCGGCTCACCAGAACATCGCTATCAACAGCTATCGGGATCACTTTCTTTAATCCCGGTAGGCTACCTCCACAATAGGAATTTCCCAGCGCTCACAGCGAATCTGTTTGCGATAGTCATGGCAAACATCCTCTACTCTGCGCCGTACAATCGCCAGAACCGTCACCTGGTCAACCGCTGTCAGTCGATTCTGCCAGAATGACCTGGCATTTCTGGAGAGTTGTGCCACAGGAATTCCCTCTCTGCCAATCAGCTGGAGATTCCCCCGGCCGTTTGCCAGGCGAAGCCGGTCGCCAGCCTGAAGCTGTTTCAATGCGGTATGAATCGGCTCATCCGGATTACGTCGGGCCGCAAAATCCAGATAGACATCCCGCATTCCCAGTACTCTCCACCGATGACCATTTCCATCCGCCAGAGGAATCGGTTCAACTGAACGATCCATGAGGTGGTTCGGATCAAGCCGGACGACATGGGGATTGCAGCAGTCCGACCTTTGGAATACGGTGAGGGTTTCCCGGGCACGGGTCATGGCGACATAGTAGAGCCGTCGCTCCTCCTCCATGTCGGTCGGATTGTCAGGTGACCGCCAGTCCCCATCCAGGACAAAGATATGATCAAATTCCTGTCCCTTTGCGCCGTGAACGGTACTCAGGTGTACGCCGTGTCCCATTCGCTGATCCCGGCGCTGCTCAATCAGGGCTTCATAGAAGAAATCCAGGGCCGTCCGGACAAAAAGACGTGCATCTCCGGTTTCTGCAGCCCAGACATCGATGAGGCGATGGAGTTCCCCGCACCAGTGAACAGCGCCCCCGGGAACCAGTTCAACCAGTTCAGATGCAGATCGCATTTCATCAGCATTCTGCGAGAGATTCTCCAGAAAAACGGCAACCTCCCGGATGCGATGAAAGGGAAATGTGGCGGATCGGCCCAGCGGATAGCTGAAAGATATCTCCGCCGCCTTCAGAGCGGATCGGACGGCAGAGAGAGCAGGATAATCCATTCCGTTTCGTGCCAGTATAGCGACCTGAGAGAGATCAATATGCGGGTCGTGGGTATTCAACCGCCTGATCTCGTCGACAAGGGCCGCAGCCTGGGTGGCGGCATTATTCACATGAATACGGGCGACCATGCCCCGGCAGAGCGGATCCCGGTCCGCCCGGGAACCGCCGGAAGGTTCGTGTTTCCGCAATCGGTCAACCCGAATGGTATGACCGGTCTTCATCCGGTCGGTATTGAGGGCGATGAGGCTGTTGGCCGCGCCGATAATATGGGCGGTAGAGCGGTAGTTCTCCACAAGGTGGTGAACCTCTGCAGCATAATCCTCCTGGAACTGCCGGATGTAGCGGACGTTGGCGCGGCGGAACCCGTAGATGCTCTGGTCGTCGTCTCCCACTGCCAGAATGCTCAATCTGCCGTCCGGATCTCCCAGCGTCCGACCCGCCAAAGCCGAAATCAGGGCATATTGATCCCCGTCGATATCCTGGTATTCATCCACCAGAATATAGCGGTATCCGGCCAGAAGCCGTTCCCGGATTTCGTCCGGGGCCATTCCGGGGATATCCGTTTCCCCCCGGAGCAGGGCGGTGGCTTCCCGAATGATGTCTTCGAACCGCCCTTCCCGGTCAAAATCACCGCCGGTGAAGGCGGTTCCTGTGAGGCGCATGGCCAGGGAATGATAGGTCAGTACCGTTACACCGGCAGCGTCACGGTCGACCAGATCCCGCAGGCGGCGGCGGACCGACAGGGCAGCGCTGTGATTGAAACAGAGTACCAGCACACTCTCCGGCGGAACCCGCTTGACCCGCAGCAGATAAGCACACCGGTGAACCACCACCCGGGTCTTGCCCGCGCCGGGTCCGGCAAGAATCAGAGCATTTTTTTCCGGTGGACTGCAGACAATCGCTTCCTGTACCGGATTCTTCAGTGCTGATACGATGGTCTTGTATGAGGTTTCACTGGTTGCTATCTCCAGAAGTTCCTGCCGGTCTGCGAAGAACCGACGGATGAATTGTCTGGTATCCAGGGTAAAATAGGCCAGAATCAGTTCCAGAGCCTGGGAAATTTTCTGAAGCCCCAGGCGGGCGTATTCATCCATGACATGAATCTGAAAATTCCGCTGGCGGTAGTGGTGGGCCAGAGGTTCATAGTCGCCCTTGCTGTAGCGGCGGGCTTTTGCTTCGGGCAGAATCCGGATGGTGAGCGCCTGGCGGAAGACACTCAGCCCCTTTTGAAGAATAATGGCCCGCTGCTCGTGGAGAAAGAGCAGCCCCCGGTCAATGGCCGGCAGCATCCGTTCGGGGTCCACCTGAATGGTCAGATCCCTGCGGATGGCGTCGACCAGATCGTCACTGGCGAAATCCACCAGAATCTGAGCCTGCCCCTGCAGTGATTCAGGAATACGGGCATAAAGCGCTTCCAGGATGATGCCGGCCAGTTTCCGGCGCCGTTCTGCGATCTCGGCGATAGTGGTCCAGGGACGCCGGATCTGTACCTTCCACCGGTCCTGGTAGAGATGACGCAGGGAAATGCTTCCCTTGCCGCCGGCAAGTCCACGGCCGTCCCAGGCAAGACTTTGCAGAAGAGTCCGGAGAACCTCCGGATTGACATCTAAAATCTCCCGATCCCGAAGGCGCTGGTTCAGTTCCCGGAGGTGAAGGTCCACCCATTCTCCCACGCTCTCGTCCGGATGAGATTCCCGCATCACCGCAAGCATCGCACGGTCAATATCACAGACCCGGCCAAACACCTTGCGGGCGTTTCCCCGTCCTTTGGGCCGAAGGTAGGCGGAAAGCAGCAGTCCGCTCCGGATCAACCCCGCATCGACCATCTGGTGCAGGATATCCATCACCCGGCGGGTATTGATGCCCTCTTCGCCATTGGGTTCCACATGCCCCAGGATTTGAACCAGATCATCGGCGCTCAGCCCTTCATCCGGATCGCAATTGATCATGGCCTCCAGAATCGTTTCCCAGATGTGGCGGTTACTGGCGGAGAGGTTGAGGCGATCGAGGGTCTCCCCGGCTTCCGTCAGAGATTTGAACCGGGGCCTGCCCTGAAAGACGCGTGTACGGTTTTCGTTTCGCTCCAGGTATCCGGCCCGCTCCAGCCAGGAAATAGCGGATTTGACCCTGGTATCCGCCCCTGAATCCTCGCTGTCGATGGAGGTCTTTACCGACTGGTCCCGGAGCAGTTCACCAGTGGTGATCACCACCTCATTGTCCCGGCTTCCCTTGAGCCGCCGGAGTCCCCGGAGAATACCGGCGATATCCCGCTGGTGGAGCCGGGAAAGGGAACTCAATCCGAACTGGGTATCGATGTCCCCGGTATGGTAGAGCAGGATACAGTCGGCTTCCACCCCGTCCCGCCCGGCCCGGCCCGCTTCCTGAAGATAATTTTCCAGAGAGCCGGGTATATCGGCATGGACCACCAGCCGTACATCGGATTTGTCGATGCCCATACCGAAGGCATTGGTGGCACAGATCACCGGAACATCACCGGCTATAAATGCATCCTGAACCCGACGTTTTTCCGGCGCCGTAAGTTTTCCATGAAAGGCTTCGGCGGTCCAGTCAAACTCAGAAAGGGCTTTGGCCATGTTCATGGTTTTCTTCCGGGTGGCGCAGTAGATTACGGCGCTGCCGGCAGGCGGCCTTCCGAGCCGTTCCGTCAGCAGTTCACTGATCTGTTCGAACTTTTCGGCATCACTTACAGTCCGGACCTCAAACCGGAGATTGTTTCGTTCATGTCCCCCCGCAAAGATCTCCAGGGTCTGCCCCAGCTGGTCTGCAAAGTGCGTCAGTATCTCTTCTGTTACATCCGCTTTGGCGGTGGCGGTAAAACAGGCCACCGGCGGAATCCTTACGCCACGGGATTCGGCAAATTCCCGGATGAACCGGGCGGCATAGAGATAATCGGGCCGGAAGTCGTGCCCCCATTTGGAAAGACAGTGGGCCTCGTCAAAGACCCAGCAGCCGATTTCCCGGTGCTGGAGGGCCTGCCGGACGGAATGGTTCCGAAGCTGTTCCGGCGAAATATAAAGAATCCCGATATCCCCCATCCGAATTCCTTCCAGAACCTCCCCTCTTTCAAGCGGTGTAAGCTGTCCGTAGATTGCCCCCACCGAATGGGTTCCTGTGGCGGTCTTGAGATTTTCCACCTGATCCTTCATGAGGGACTGAAGCGGGGAAATCACCACGGTCAGAAGGCCCCGCCGATAATAACGGACCAGCGCGGGAAGCTGAAAACAGATGGATTTGCCGAACCCGGTCGGCAGAATTCCCAGCAGGGGCTGATTTCCCATGCCGCGGGTCACGAGATCCTCCTGAAGGGAACGTCCATCAGGAAGCGGCCGGAAGGACTCATAGCCGAAGTACCGCTGGATCTGCCGGACCGGATTGTGGATTTCGGCACACCAGGAACAATCCGGATCACCACAGGGAACATCCCGCATGGCTGCAAGCGGGGGAACCACTTCCGGAAAATGGTACCGGACCCAGGGGGGCAGCACCGAATTTCCCCCGGCGACCCGGAGCCAGGCCAGGATATAAGCCGCGGCAGGACGAGTTTCCGGTGATTCCAGCAGAGAAGGAAGACTGTTCCTGACACCGACAGGGCACACGCACCCTTCGGTCAGCCGGCAGAATCTCTGCAGCGCTTCGTCCCTGTCATTGATGTTTCTTGCGCCGAGCCTGCCGAAAAAATCCGAGATACCAGAGGAATCTCCCGTGGTTCCACGGGGGCGCATACCATTGCAGGCGTACCGGTAGAAGGCCAGGACATCCGGTTGTTTTCTGCCCAAGGCTGCCAGGCTTTCCCATTGATCGATAAAAACCGATCCGGCCAGTCTGGCGTCGGCAACGGGATTGCTGACGCTGGCGCGGACCAGCTTGTAGTCCTTGACCAGCCGGTGGTAGGGGTTTTCCGGAAAAGCCAGAGGAGAAAGATAAAGAGTGTCGATCACCGGCAGCCGAAGGACGGCAAGGGATGCCATCCGGGAG
>JBEPXL010000280.1:0-5229 GCA_041641935.1 Desulfobacteraceae bacterium
CATGTCGGTATAGTCCCGCCGGGCGGTGCCGATTTTGGTGAAGGCGTTGCAGAAAAACGGCACCAGCGGCAGCAGACGCGACGGAAGCTTGCCGAGACCGGCGACCGCCGTAAAATAGAAAATACCGGCGGTCGGCTGCTCATACCAGGTGGCCGGCAGCGCGCCGTAAGGCTTTGAGGCATCCACGGTATTTAGAAACGGCTGAATGTCCGACAGGGCCAGGGTGGGCAGCACCGACAGATCCTCCGGGGTTTCCTGCAGCCGGTTCAGGGCCTCGGCATCCTGCCGGATCCGGTCGATGTCCGTGTCGGAAAGGCTGTTTTTGATCCGCTCCAGTCTGGCCTTTTCCTCTTCTTCCTTCTGCCGGGCCAGCTGCTGATCCGGCGCCAGGGTGAACCGGACCCGGTGGGGATTGTCGAGAAAATATTTCCGGATGCGGGCTTCAAAAAACCGCCCCTTTTCGGCTTCCTCCCGGATCCGCTTCAGATCCTCATCAAACTCCAGAATCCGGATCGGCGGCACGTCATGGAACCAGCTTCCGGCAAAGCTCATCAGCAGTTTCAGCCCGTAGGGATAGGGGGTGTTGCTCACTTCCTTCCGGTGGAACTCCAGCTGGTGAATGGCGGCTTCGATCAGGGATTTGTCGATGCCGTCCCGTTCCAGTTCCGTCAGGACATCCATCACAATCTGCTCAACCCTGGGGACAGAGGCCTCTTCAATATCCTTGAGACCGGCCGCAAACATGGTATCCCGGTTGTCGCTGTCAAACCCGGTTCCGTCGGAGAGGGCAGAGCCCAGTCCCGACTCGATCAGGGCCTTCCGCAGCGGAGAGGCGACATTCCCCAGCAGCACTTCCCCCAGCAGGTGCAGGGCCAGCACTTCAAAGGTATCCCGGATGTCGGCCAGCAGCCACGCCACACAGGCCTGATATTTTTTTGCCGGGTCTTCCTCGGCGTCAAAGGGATAGGGATAGGCCATCTCTTTGGGTTCGGACCAGCGGGGCTGGGACGGCACTTCGGTGTCGGGGTCGATCCGCTGAAAATGGTCAAGGCTCTTTTCCTGAATAAACCGGAGATGCTCCTCCAGGGGAAGATTCCCGTAGGTATAGAAAAAGGCATTGCTGGGATGGTAATGCCGCCGGTGAAACTGCACCAGCTGTTCATGGGTCAGGGACGGTATCTCCGAAGGTTCTCCGCCGGAGTTGTGCCCGTAGGTGGTATCCGGGTAGAGCGCATTCAGCAGGGAGCGGACCATGACCTGGTCCGGTGAGGACATGGCGCCTTTCATTTCATTGTATACCACCCCCTTGAAGACCGGCCGGTCCCCTTCCATTTCCAGCCGATGCCCCTCCTGCCTGAAGTTGAGGCGGTCCAGGTTGGGAAAGAAGGCGGCATCCAGATAGACATCCATCAGGTTGTAGTAGTCTTTCCGGTTCTGGGTGGAGAAGGGGTACATGGTCCAGTCCGACGCGGTAAAGGCATTCATGAAGGTGTTGAGGCTCCGCTTGATCATGGAGAAAAAGGGATCACGAACCGGAAATTTCCGGGAGCCGCACAGCGCCGTATGCTCCAGAATATGGGCGACCCCGGTGGAATCGGTCGGAACCGTCTTGAAGGCGACGGCGAAGGTGTTTTCCCTGTCGTCATTGCTGATATGAACATGGCGGGCGCCGGTGACCGCATGTTCCAGTTCATAGTAAAATATATTGATCGCCTCCACATAGGCGGCACGGATGATCTGGTAGTTTCCGAAACGGTCCCCTTCCCTGATCCCCGGATTGTTCTGATCCTTGATCTGCGTCATTCCCTTTCCCTTCTCCTGATATAGTAAAAAAACAAAAATCCTGTACGAGTTCCTTACCGTAAAAATTGTACCGGCGGAATCGTCTGTAAAGGATCGTTTTTCAGATAACGTCTGTTACGGGATCATCGATCGCCGGAAAATCCGGAACAGACATTGTCTGCAGGTCTCTGCATAATACCCGCAGTCCGGCAACTTCTCTATGGATGATCTGTATCCCGAAGCGGAAACGTCCGGCTAATTCTCTTCGGCCATGGGAGCAGCCGTATAGATCCCCCGGCTGACCCGCTGGATCCGGTTGTCCTTGTGAAGCCGGAAAATGATATTGCGGAGCTTTTTCTCTCCGAATCCTGTCCGCTTCTGGATGTCGGCAAACCCTGCGCCGTCACTGAATTCCCGGATCACCTCCACGACCTGGTCCGATGCCGCCCCCGGACCGCCCCCGGAGCGGGAGCGGGATAAACGGACCGGCGAACCGGCATCGATGTTCTTGACCATCTGTTCGAGACGATCCAGACGGGTCATCAGTTTTTCGACATCTTTCCGCGTGGGGATATTGTAGTCTCTCAAAAACATCCGCACCAGCGTATTGAAACTGACAGATTTTTTACCTTTGGCAGCCATTCAAACCTCCCTTATCCATGCAGATACAAACAATTCTAACAGAACAACCGCTCCGTCACACGCTTTTTAGAAAAATTCTACCTGGATTGCCTAACTGATTGAAATTGTTAGATCCGGATGTATTGTCATCCATTTTCCTGCATCAGTGGTTTCAGATCCTCAAAAAACGTATGACTGATGAGCAAATCAAAATACCATAATTTCGGGTAGAATTACTGGGGATTGGCGAAAAAGTCAAGCAAAAGGCTTATATAATCCCGGATTCTCCCGCCGATTCTTCATTTCTCATGGGATGAATGACGTATTGTAATTCTGCCGGTTTCATGGTACGTGTCCGATATGACATCCCCAAGAACACTTCTGCAGGCATGGAACCTGAAACCAAAGCGGCAGCTGGGCCAGAATTTTCTGTCCGACCCGTCCACACCGGAGATGATTGTCCGCCGCGCCGGCATCGATCCGTCTGATCCGGTCCTGGAAATCGGCCCCGGTCTCGGTGCCCTGACTATCCCCTTGGCCCGTGCCGCCGCCCGGGTCTGGGCTGTTGAAACCGATGCCGCCCTGGTTGACCTGCTGCGGACCGAGCTTCTGGTGCACCGGATCGAAAACGTCACGGTGATCAAGGAGGATGTTCTCCGGTTCAGCATTCCGGACTTTTTCCGCGACATCGATTCGGAACGGAAGCTGACGGTAATGGGGAACCTCCCCTACAACATTTCCTCCCAGGTGCTGGTGCGGCTGATCGAGGGACGCGCCGCAGTGAGCCGTGCGGTACTGATGCTGCAGAAGGAGATGGCCGAACGGCTTCTCGCCTCCCCCGGCAGCAAAACATACGGCAGGCTCACGGTCATGCTCCGGTACTGTGCCGATGTCACCTCACTGGCCGTGATCAGAGCAAACCTCTTTTTTCCCCGGCCCCGGATCGAATCCGAGGTGCTGGAGATCCGTTTCCGGGCCGAACCCGAATACCCGGCAGAGGAGGAAGCCTTTCTCTTCGATGTCATCAAGGCCGCCTTCGGCCAGCGCCGGAAAACCCTCCGGAACGCCCTGGCCGGCAGTCAGTTCCGGATCTCCCCCGATGTTGCCCGGGCGGCCCTGGAAGCGGCGGAGATCGCTCCGGAACGCCGGGCCGAAACCCTTTCCGTCCGGGAATTCGTGGACCTGAGCCACTCCCTCCGCCGCCACATCGCCGAAGACTGACCGCCCTCTGCCGGTTTACATGTCCTCAGCGATGGAAACTGTCCGGTCGCCGAGCATGTTGACATAGGAGCCCATTTCATTGTCGTACCAGCCGTAGATCACGCCCTGTGTAATCGGAACCCGTATGATCGTATCCTTGAGCATCCCCAGAATCTCCTTTTCCAGCCCCGGCACGTTCCCCAGATTGATCCGCGCCTCACCGGTCCGGGTATGGGTTTCATGCCCTTCGATGACGGCGGCGGCCCGGGGGGCTTCAATGATATCGCAGGAGACATTCTGTTTTTCGGTATAATGGAGATAGCCTCTGGTATCATCGCCAGCGGTCTGCCGGTAGACGCCATTGAGGGTCTCCCGCCGGATCGACTCTCCGGTCAGCTCCTCCTGAAAATTGACCACCAGAATAATCAGCGATCCCGTTGCCGTGGGAACCCGCACCGATTCGGCGATAAAGCCGATCTCCTCCATCTCCGGAATCACCAGCCGCAGGGCCTGGGCCGCGCCGGTGGTGGTCAGGATAATGTTGTTCATCACACTCCGGTTCTTCCGCAGGTCCGTTTTCCCGCTGCCGGGAAGCCGGTCCAGTACCTGCTGTGATCCGGTGGAGGCATGAATGGTGGCCATGGAGGCCGACAGGATCCGCTTGGGCCCGAACACATTGATGAGCGGTTTCATCATATGAGCCAGACAGGTGGTGGTACAGGAAGCATTGGAAATGATCCGGTGACGGCGGGGATCATAGTCATTGTCATTGATTCCCATGACGGTGGTGATGGCATCTTCCGGCATGGGGGTTCCCTTGTCCCTGATCTTGAAGGGCGCCGACACGATCACCTTTTCCGCGCCGCTTTCCAGATGCCCCCGCACCGCCCCTTTGGCATAATCCCCCGGCACGGTCGGGTCGAGAAACTGCCCGGTCGTATCCACCACCAGCTTGACATCCTGGTCCGCCCAGGGAATCTGTGCGGGGTTCCGGTCCTTCTGGAGAAACCGGACCCTGACCCCGTCGATGGTCATGGACCGGTCTTCGGGGTTGATGTCTTCGATCAGTGATGTGGCGTTGCATCCGTAGAGATAGTTCGCCAGCCGTCCATAGGTGGAATCCCGTTCCAGATAATGGGCGATATCATCAAAGGATCCCCCCACCTCCCGGCCCAGGTTGACCACCAGTTCATCAAAGAATTTCCGGTTGATGTGATGCCATACGGTCAGTTTTCCAATCCGACCGAGGCCGTTGATCCCCAGTTTCAAGCCTTTCCCCGAAAGTTCGGTTGCCATAGTGCTCCTTTCACAACGCGGGCATGATCCGCCGTCTTCGATAATTGATTATGTCTCTTTCACTTTGAGAATACCCTGATAGACATGTCCATCCAGGCCGTCAATACTGATATAGTCTCCGGATTCGACTTCCACCTCACCAAAAAGACTGCGCCGTTCCCGCTCGGAGCAGACCATGTTGCCGCATCCGACCACACAGGTCTTCCCCAGCCGGTGGGCCACCACCGCCGCATGGGATGTGCCGCCGCCCCGGGCCGTCAGCAGACCGTCCGCGGCGTTGATCTCCTGAATGTCATCGGGAACCGTATCACTCCGGAGCAGAATCAGCTG
>JBEPXL010000281.1:0-5228 GCA_041641935.1 Desulfobacteraceae bacterium
GCCGCCTGATGAATTTCATTCCGCCAGGACAGGCGGATCATTGCAGGACAAAGTCAGCGCATATGCTTCCACAGATATTTGCTGCGTCTGAATTCATGCTGTCCGGGATACAGAAGGAATCATCCTAGCGTTGCCAGTCTTCTAACTATTTTAGATCGTTAGAATAACATATTCAGCGATGGATTACAAATATTTAATTTCTCATTATCCAGAAGGCGGGACTGATCAACAGATGAACCATTTGAAAGGAAACCGGCGGAAAAATACCATTGCATGTTTTTCGGCAGGTGGTTAGATAACCCGCAAGCCGGAAAGAAAAAGGGAAGCAGAACACACCCCCTGCTTCCCTCTGATCCACTTCCTTTTCATGCTGCAGCCTTTCACGGCTTGCGCTTGTCCTTGAAAATGTTGTTCGAGATAACGATCTTCTGAATCTCCGATGTTCCCTCGTAAATGGTAAACACCCGCGCATCCCGGTAGAACCGCTCGGCCGGATAATCGGTGGTGAAGCCGTATCCGCCGTGAAGCTGAAGACACTGACCCGTCACCCGGTTGACCATTTCCGAGGCGAACAGCTTGGCCATCGACGCCTCTGTCGTGTACTTCTCCCCCCGGTCCTTCATGGCGGCCGCCGAAAACATCAGCTGCCGGGCTGCTTCGATCTCTGTTGCCATTTCGGCCACCGCCCAGCGGATTCCCTGGTGCTTGGATACCTTCTGACCGAACTGCTCCCGGTCCTTGGTGTATTTCACAGCCGCATCCAGGGCCGCCTGGGCCACGCCCACGGACTGGGCCGAAATACCGATCCGGCCGCCGTCCAGCCCCTTCATGGCAATCTTGAAGCCATCCCCTTCTTTGCCCAGAAGGTTTTCCGCCGGAACCTTGCAGTTGTCAAAAATCAGGTCCGTGGTATCCGACGCCCGGAGGCCCATCTTGTCTTCGATGTGCCCCACTTCCATGCCCGGTGTACCCTGGTCCACGATAAAGGCGCTGATGCCTCTGTGTTTTGCCGCTTCGTCGGTTTTGGCGGTCACGATCACCATGCCGCAGTTCTTCCCGGTCGTGATGAACCGCTTGGTTCCGTTGAGGATGTAGTGATTCCCCTCCCGGACCGCTGTGGTGGACTGGGACACCGGGTCGGAACCGGCGTGGGGCTCGGTCAGGGCAAACGCGCCGATTATTTCCGCTTCGGCCAGCCGGGGCAGGTATTTCTTTTTCTGCTCCTCGGAACCGAAGTTGATAATGCTTTCACAGACGATGGAGTTATGGACTGACATGACCACCGCCGTAGAGGCGCAGGAGTAGGCAATCTCCGACAACGCCAGCACATAGCTGATGGTGTCCGCGCCTTCGCCGCCGTACGCCACCGGGATCATCATCCCCATCAGGCCCAGCTCACCCATCTGTTTCAGGTTTTCGGTCGGGAATTCCTTGGTCTTGTCCCGTTCCGCGGCCGTTACGGCGATCACCTTCCGCGAGAACTCCCGGACCATGCTCTGAATCATCAACTGCTCATCCGTCAGCTTAAAAAAGGCCATATGTATTCACTCTGCTCAGTTGTCAGTTATTATTTCTGAATGATCCATTCTCCGGCGGCACAGATCATGAATTTCCCTCCCACGGTGGCACTGTCCTTCACACATCGTCCCATGCCCCCGGTCATCGATCACTCCGGTCCTGGACTAGGGTGTATAAATCACCACAAGAAGCTCTGCGGCTTCATCTCCGACATTCTTCAACTGGTGCTTGATGCTGGAGTTGAAGTGAAGGGAATCCCCGGCACTCAGGGAATTGACGTGGTCGCCGACGATCACCTCGATCTTGCCGGTCAGAACATAATTGAACTCCTCTCCCTCATGCTGGTATCCCACGCCGGTATGCTCCTGCATCGGATCGATGGTGACACGGAACGCTTTCAGATGCTTGTTTTCCGCACCGGGGGTGAGGGTTTCATAGGCATAGTCACTGGTCCGTTTGCCGTATGCCTGAATCCGCTCTTTCATGGTGGCTTCCTGCTCCCGCAGAAAAAAGCTGGTATCAACCTCCAGCGCGCGGGCAATCTGCAGCAGCGCCCCGACCGGGGGACGCTCTTCTCCTGCCTCAACGGCTTTCAGATAATCGAGAGAATAGCCGGTTTCATTGGCGATCCGCTCCAGGGAATAGTTTTTGTCGGTTCGTATTTTCCTGATCTTCTTCCCGATGGGTTCGATCTGGTCTGATTGTGATGCCATAACCGCTCCTTATAATGCTGATCCGCTACCAGTTTACCCGGATCACCTGCGCCGGATCACTGCATGGATAACGGATCACAGTTTTCTTAATAGGTATAGAATCCGCGTCCGGTTTTCCGCCCCAGCCATCCGGCTTCCACATATTTCCGCAGCAACGGGCACGGACGGTACTTGGAGTCCTTGAAGCCGTCATAAAGCGTTTCCATGATCGCCAGACAGGTATCGAGACCGATCAGGTCCGCCAGGGCCAGGGGGCCCATGGGATGGTTCATGCCCAGCTTCATGACGGTGTCGATATCTTCCGCCTTGCCGACCCCGTGATAGAGACAGTAGACCGCCTCGTTGATCATGGGCAGCAGAATCCGGTTGGCGATGAAACCGGGATAGTCATTGGCCTCCGCCGGTGTTTTGCCGAATTTCTCTGAAAGTTCCCAGGTCTTCTGAAAGGTTTCATCCGATGTGGCCAGCCCCCGGATCACCTCCACCAGCTTCATCACCGGAACCGGGTTCATGAAATGCATTCCGATGACCTTGTCGGGCCGGCCGGTCCGGGCCGCGACCCGGCCAATGGGAATCGATGAGGTATTGGTGGCCAGAATCACGTCGGGCTTGCAGATTCTGTCCAGATTTCTGAAGATATCGAATTTGATATCCTCTTTTTCAATGGCCGCCTCGACCACGAAATCTGCCGCTTCCATATCCTCCAGGCTGACGCTGGTTCTGATCCGCCCCATGACCGCGTCCCTGTCTTCCGCCTTCACTTTGCCCTTTTCCACGCCCTTGGCCAGGACTTTGTCGATATTGTTCAGCCCTTTCCGGACAAACTCTTCCTTGATGTCATTCATAATGACA
The DNA here is from genome assembly GCA_041641935.1 of Desulfobacteraceae bacterium. Lineage (GTDB taxonomy): Bacteria > Desulfobacterota > Desulfobacteria > Desulfobacterales > Desulfococcaceae > JBEPXL01. The sequence continues at coordinate 3,084 of JBEPXL010000281.1, forward strand.
TTGAGGCCGCTCATGGCCGCCACCTGGGCAATGCCGTTTCCCATCTGTCCCGCGCCGATTACGCCGAAGGTTTTGATCTCCATATCCATCCGCTCCTTGTATTCTTTTCTGTGTCAGATTCAGGTCGGGTTCACTGACCCCGCATCCGCCGTCTTTCAGACGATGATCCCCGGCCCCCCTTCTGTGAGAAAGGCCGGGGATGAGGTCTTTCCAGTGAATTATCGTTTCACGATCATCGCCACCGCTTCCCCGCCGCCGAGGCAGAGGGAAGCCAGTCCGGTCTTTTTGTCCTGCCGGATCATTTCATGGAGCAGGGTCACCAGCACCCGGCAGCCGCTCGCACCGATGGGGTGGCCCAGGGCGACGGAACCGCCGTTGACATTGACCCGGTCATGATCCAGCCCCAGTTCTTTCAGGACAGCGACGGTGGAACCGCTGAAGGCTTCGTTGATCTCGAACAGGTCAATCCGGTCCAGGGAAATGCCTTCTTTTTCGGCACATTTGGGAACCGCCCAGATGGGGGCCACGAGAACGTATTTCATATCGATGCCGAAAGATGCCTGCGCGCCGATGGTCGCCAGAATGGTGCAGCCCAGTTCCTCGGCTTTTTCGCGGGACATGACCACGACCGCCGCCGCGCCGTCGCTGATGATGGAGGCGTTTCCGGCCGTGCCGACGCCGCCCTTCTCGAAGGCGCCTTTCATTTTCGACAGGGCTTCGTAGTTCGTTTCCCGGGGACATTCATCCTGATCAAAGATTTTAGGCTCCCCCTTCCGCTGAGGAATCTCCACCGGCATGATCTCATCCTTGAATTTGCCTTCTTTGATGGCGGTAAACGCCCGGTGGTAGGACTCGGCGGCATACCGGTCCTGATCTTCCCGGGTGACGTTGTAGCGCTCCGAGCAGAGTTCGTTGGAGACGCCCATGTGGAAGTCGTTGACCACGTCCCAGAGGCCGTCATGGATCATGTGATCCTGGAGCATGCCCGGTCCCATGCGATATCCCCACCGGGCTTTTTCAAGATAATAGGGTGCGTTGGTCATGCTTTCCATGCCGCCGGCGACACAGACATCCGCGTCACCGAGCTGCACCGCCTGGGCCGCCAGCATGACCGTCTTCAGTGCCGAACCGCAGACCTTGTTGACGGTGAAACATTCGGCCCGCCAGGGCAGCCCCGCCCTGACCGCCGCCTGCCTGGCCGGATTCTGCCCGTACCCGCAGGGCAGTACCTGCCCCATCAGGACTTCATCCACCGCTTCCTTGTCGATGCCCGCCCGGCGGACCGCTTCGGCGATGATCATTCCGCCGAGTTCTGTTGCGCCCAGGGGGGCGAGTGTGCCATTGAATGCGCCGAGCGGTGTCCGTACCGCACTGACGATAACTGCTTCTCTCATATATATTTCTCCTGTTGATTCAACTGGTTTACATGTTTCGCCGGTACTGACCGCCGACATCATAGAGCGCCTGGGTAATCTGGCCCAGGGAACAGTAGCGGACCGTCTCCATCAGTTCCGCGAAGATATTTCCGCCGGAAAGGGCGACTTCCTGAAGCCGTTTCAGGGCTTCCGGGGCCTTGTCCCGGTTCCGTTCCTGAAAGCCATTGAGCCGGTCGAGCTGGGACTGCTTTTCTTCCTCGGTGGCCCGGGCCAGTTCCAGCCCCAGACCGCCTTCGATGAAATCCCCGTCATCGGAATCCGGATCACGGAAGGTGTTGACGCCGACGATCGGCATTTCGCCGGTATGCTTCAGGGTTTCGTAGTAGATCGACTCCTCCTGGATCTTGGACCGCTGATAACCGGTTTCCATGGCGCCGAGAACACCGCCGCGTTCGGTGATCCGGTCGAACTCCATCAGCACCGCCTCTTCCACCAGATCGGTCAGTTCCTCGACGATAAAGCTCCCCTGCAGCGGGTTTTCGTTCTTGGTGAGACCCCATTCCCGGTTGATGATCATCTGGATCGCCAGGGCCCGGCGCACCGATTCCCGGCTCGGGGTGGTGATGGCCTCGTCAAAGGCGTTGGTATGCAGGCTGTTGCAGTTGTCGTAGATGGCGCAGAGGGCCTGCAGGGTGGTCCGGATGTCGTTGAACTGGATATCCTGGCTGTGGAGGCTCCGGCCCGAGGTCTGGATGTGGTACTTGAGCAT
>JBEPXL010000282.1:0-5216 GCA_041641935.1 Desulfobacteraceae bacterium
CGATTCGCAGCGCCTGTATAACCCGTATGAATGGTACGGGCTCCAGGCGATGATCAAGTCGAAGTATACCATCCCTTCGGACCGGGCCATGTTCGATGCCATCCTGAACGGTGCAACCGTGAAAGATGCGTTAAAAGTGTCGGAAAAACATAAAGACACGGAAGACGATGAAGACAATGTAGAACTGTTTTAATCCTCCGGCGGCAGTGCTACAGGGCGTGCGCTTCCGAACTCCGGAGTCCCCACGCCGCCAGCACCCCGGAAGCAAAGCCCCAGAAGTGACTGCTCCAGCTGACGCCCGGCATGTAGATGAACAGAGAAAAGAGAATGCCGCCATAAGCGAAAAAAACAGCGATGGAGATGAGCAGTGGTTTCCACCGCCGCTGAAATACGCCTATGAACAGCAAAAAGCCGATCAGCCCGAAAATCACACCGCTTGCGCCGATGTGGATGGTGTTGCGGGTTCCGAAGAGCCAGACGGCTGCCCCGCCTGCGAGAATGATGACGGCCAGCGCTGCCGCCGTCATTTTCCGGCTGTAGGACAAAGAGACCAGAAGCAGCACCAGCAGTACCCCGGAATTGCTCATCAGATGCTGGATGTTGGCGTGAAGAAAGGGGGCGAACAGGATACCCCGCAGCCCCTCGACCCGGCCCGGAACCAGACCGAAGTACCGGAATTCCGGGGTCAGGATGATGTTGACCAGATGCACCAGCCAGAGAACGGCCACAGTGCCCGTCGCAATCTGGACATTCCGGTAAAATCGGTCTCCCGCCATGTAACTAACCGATTTCGGGCATCAGCGCCCATTTGATGACCCAGTCGGTGGTATCGGGATAAAAGTCCAGGCAGACAATGCCGCCGTTCTGGAACTTGATCACGGGCCGGTCCTGATCTCCATGAATCAGATGGGAAACCATCTTTTCCATGAACGGCAGATGCCCCACCAGCATCAGGTCGTCTTCCAGCCGGATGTCGGAGGCGACGGCAGCAGGATCATCCGTCGGTCCCAGTCTGTCGGAACTGGTGATGCCGCCGGAAGGTTTGAGCGCATCGCCGAGCAGTTCCGCTGTTTCCCGTGCCCGCTTTTTACCGCTGTGACGGATTTCTTTAACGGCGACACCATAACCTGCCGCCACCTGGGCAATCCGGCGGACGGTGTCATTTCCTTCCGGAGAAAGTCCTTTATCCGGGTCCTGGTCCTTGGGCAGATTCTTGCCATGCTGAACGAGAAAAAGTGCCATACAGTTCATCTCCTCCCTTGTAATTTGTGGATTTGGCCGTTATACTGTTCTATTTCGCTTCCGCCTTCCGGGTGTGCCCGGCGGACTGTTTCATCGACGGAAACATCCGGAAAACGCATCTTAAAACAGCGATAATGTACACTCTTCATACAGTTAATATAACCAACCACAGACAAACCTCAAGTTTTTCGGAGGAAAACGCCCATGAGAATTGTAACACGGCCTGATTTCGACGGTGTCGTCAGCGCGGCCCTTCTCTACGAAAAGGAAACGATTACCGAGCCCATCCTCTGGGTGGAGCCAAACGATATGCAGAAGGGGTTTATCGCGGTCAGGTCCGGCGATATTATCGCCAACCTCCCCTTCCATCCCGACTGTTCTCTCTGGTTCGACCATCACTACACCAATCAGCCGGAAAAGGATTTTGAGGGGGCGTTCCGGATCGCCCCCTCCGCGGCACGGGTGATTTTCGAATATTATGAAGGAAAATTCCGGCGGGATTATACGGAACTGCTCCGGGAGACGGATCGTATCGATGCCGCCGATCTCACGCTGGATGAAGTGCTTCATCCGGAAAAGTATCCCTACGTGCTTCTCTCCATGACCATATCCGGGCGGGACCGGTCGGAAGAGCCGTACTGGAACCGTCTGGTGCAGCTGGTGCGGAACCAGCCGGTTCCGGATATCCTGAAAGAACCGGATGTCACGGAACGCTGCCAGGCCGTTATCGAGCAGAACCGGGAATATGAAAAACTGCTGGCGGCGCATACCCGGCTGACGGGGCATGTCACCGTCACTGATTTCCGGGCCTGTCCGGAAGCGCCCCGGGGGAACCGCTTTCTGATCTATTCCATGTTTCCGGAAGCGGTCGTCAGCCTGCATATCCGCAACAACAGCCAGGAACCGGACAAGGTCATCATCGGTGTCGGTCACAGTATTTTCAACCGGAACTGCAATGTCAATGTCGGTCTGATGCTGTCCCGGTTCGGCGGGGGGGGGCATCGCGGGGCGGGATCCTGTACGGTTTCAAAGGAAGAAGCGGACAAAGTTGTCTCGGAAATGGTGGATATCCTGCAGAAAAACGACTCCAACGAATAATATGGGGGCAGGTGAAGGGGAGCGAACATTGCCCCTCCCCTTCTTTTTTATCTGTTATTCCCGGGGGTCAGGATGACGCTCACCGGGAAGGATATTGGTGAACTGATATTCCTCCACCGGATTGCCCAGGGAAGCCTCAAATTCCTCTTCTCCCCACTGTTCAATGGAGATAAAACTTTCTTCCGCATCATCTATATAGTCCCAGGAGAGAAATTCATCACCGGCCCCCGTACCGTTCCTGTAGAAATACCCGCCGCCGAATTCATCCAGATAATACTTCTTTCCCTCAAAAGCGATTTCATCCGGCGGATCCTCGTTTTCAAGGATGTGCCGCCGGATTCCGGAGCCGAGCCGAGCGAAGGAGATGGGGCGGCTGACGCTCCATTCCTCTTCGTCATCGGATGACTTTTCCAGATATATCGTATCATCATGGCTTTTCAGCTGCCATTCATAGGTATAGTCACCCTCTCCCCAGTCGTAGTAGTGGCGGGCCTCCACTTCCCATGTTTTCATGTCGTAATCGACAAAATAGCCCGGCTGAAGGTTGCTCAGTGTCATATCCTTCAATGGATCCGGTTCTTCGGATTTGTTCTTTTTGAAAAAAAAGTCTCTCCAGCCCATAGATGCTCCTGTCTTAGGAAATACCCATCCGCTTTTTGAGTTCCAGCAGGTTGGTCGATGCATTGGAACTCTGACCACTCGAAAGGGCGGTATTGATTTCATCATCGACGGATTTTTCCGGCGTGGCCATGTCGGCGTAGGCAATGGCGAGAGATTCATCCTCTTCGACTCTTGCCTTCATTTTTTCCAGCATGGAAATCGTTCCCGATGCGTCCACCCTGGCGATCTGCTGGTTGATCTTCTTTGTGGAGGCCGCAGTCTTGGCACGGGCCTTCAGTGTTGTCAGGTCATTTTCATACCGGCTGACCGAGGACTTGATCTTGTTGACGTTGTTCTGAAGCTGGGCGGCCATCTGTTCATGTTTTTCCGCCTCCTGCCCCACCCGGACGGACTCGCCGGCATACTGCTCTTTTTTGGAAAGGGCTTCGGTGGCAAGTCGTTCGGCTTCGCTCATATCCATACTGCCGCTCTGGGCCCGCTGGAGAAGCAGCATGGCTTTCCGCTCATAGTCCGCCGCCAGTTTTTTCTGATTGTCCGCCTCCCTGCGGGTACGGATGGCAATGGCCTTTACCTCTGCCAGGCTCGTCATGGCCGCCTGGAGATCTTTTTTCAAATCCCGGATGCCCTGCTCTGTCATTTTGATCGGGTCCTCGAATTTATCAATAACGGAATGGGCTTCAGACTGACCAATTTTGAAGAGTCTTCCAAAAAATGACATTTCTGATCCTCCTGATAATCAGTATTCCACCACGATCTGCCGGTTCATGGTGACAGAAAGCGATGGTCAACGAAATATTTGTTCCTGTTCTGTAACGATCGAAAAAGATAAGTTTCTGTGACATTACCGGGCTGCATGCTGCAGCAGCTCATCACCATATTCCGACATGGCCAGGCTCAGGGAGTTGATGGAGCCTTCCAGTTCATTATAATCGAGATTTTCCAGCTGAAGTGTATCCCGGAACAGCAGAATATCACCACTCTCATCCAGTACAAATGCGCCGTGGACGAGTTCCCGGTTGATCTGAAGGAGGCGTTTGTAGAATGCATCGGCATCGGCCTTCACCTTCATGATCAACTGCTCGATGATAATGATCGGCGCTTCACAGTCCACGATCATGTTCTTGATGCCCTCATCTTCATTTTCCACAACCACCAGTTCTTCCGCTTCGTTTTCATCGACAATGGCAAGCCCCATATTCAGCAGGAATTCCTTCACACACTCAAATTTTTCCTTCATGAACGCCTCCTTATCAGAAGTTGATTCTATTCAATGACGGGCCGCCGGGACGCAATCACGATCAGCCGGTCATCCCCGTCCAGTCGATAGGCCTTATCCGGATTTGCGATAAATTTCCTGCCGCTCTGGTCTTCTATCCCGATGCAGAGGATTCCGTACTTATCTTTCATTTCACACATGACATCATAGAAACTCTGGTCGATCAGGCGGGACGGTGGTTTTACCTTGTAGAGATCCTCTCCGTACCGTTTGCTGACCAGTTCGCTGATCATCCGGGTAATGCCGTGGTCCAGGGCAGCCTGAACCAGCAGATTCGTGCTCAGTTCACCGACAACAATGACCTCGTCGGCGTTTGCCCGTTCACAGTGGGCCACATTTTTCTCGTCCATCAGTTCTACACAGGTATAAACATTGGGATTGGTACTTTCAATGGCAAGGGTGTTGAGAATGGTTTTGGCATCCCGGGCGTAGGCGTCGAGGCGGTCATCGGAGAGAACGATCACGACCCGTGCCTGATCCAGATTGGCCATGCGGAGGGTATCGGTTTCGACATCACCGGCGATGAAGTGAAGATAGGGATCATCCACCGGTTTTTCCGCTATATCGGCAATGACCACAACGGGAACCGTTTCACTTTTGGGGTCCGCCCGGATTTCATCGATGATTTTCTGTCCCCTGAAGTTCCACCCGCAGATAATGAAATGGTGTTTCGCCTTTGTCGGTTTCATGCCTTTGCTCTCCATCATTCTGTTTTCGACAAAAATACTGGCAATATTGGCGGTCAGGATCCCCAGGAAGCCGATCCCCATGATCATGATGGTGATGCCCACAAGCCGTCCGCCGGGACTGGCAGGGGAAATGTCGCCGTATCCGACGGTTGTCAGTGTGACGATGGACCACCAGAGGGCGTCGGGAAATGACATGTCCTGCTCAAACTGCATAAAGCCGACGCTGCCCAGCAGGGTGACGACCAGGACGATGATCAGCACCTTGAAAATCTGTTCACGGCGGATGTAGG
>JBEPXL010000283.1:0-977 GCA_041641935.1 Desulfobacteraceae bacterium
TGAATTACGACCATTCCCCGTGCCTTGGAACTGTAGAGCGGCTTGAACACCGCTTCGCCGTAGGCTTCCACCGTCTTCAGGGCGCCCTGCACATCTTCGGTGATGGTTGTCTCGGGCATGGGAATGCCGCCGTTGCGGAGGGTGACGGTGCAGCTGAGCCGGTCCAGCACGCGCATGATCCGGTAGGGGTCCGAAAACATCTTAAGACCCCGCTCCTGCAGAAAACGGAGCATTTCCAGCCGGTCCAGCAGGGCCGGAGAATAGCGGATTCCGGCTTTTTTGATCATCAGGGCGTCCAGAGACGAAAGAGGGGTATCTTCATACCAGGCCTCTCCGCCGGTCATATCCACACGCAGCTTCTCCGGATCGATCAGAAGACGATATCCGGTTTTTCTTTCAATCGTATCTGCCAGTTTTTCCGAAGACCATCCGCCGATGGTTCCCACCACTCCGATTTTAGGCATGTTTTCTGCTCCGTTATGTTTCAGAATATTTTTACTATAGGATTCACTGGAAAAAACAAGAAATTTCAGAAGAAAAAGGGCAGAGGGATGCTGTCGGATTCCGTCAGTAAAAGAGAATATCTTCCGGAAGCCGGAATTCTTCCCAGGGCTGACCTTTATGGGCTGTGATTTTTTCCAGAAGAAAAACCGCTCTCATATACATCTCCCGTGCAAAATTGTAGTTGAGCTCAAAGCGGCAGGAGGTATAGAACGAACGCGCCAGCGCCAGGGTCAGGCGGGCTTCGAAAGTGGCGTCCTCATTCTCTTCGGCAAAGGTCGAAAACATCTGATAAAAATAGAGGGCCGCCGTATTGAGCCGTTCCCGGAGTTCCGTATCGAAGACCGGCAGCCGGAAGTAGGAGACGAGAAAGACCGATGCATCCTGAATATAATCGGCATCTCTGGAACGGTACAGATCAATGAAGTTGAGCTCCTGCTCCGAGTGATTGTAGACAATATTGTTGGCGTTGAAAT
>JBEPXL010000283.1:987-5212 GCA_041641935.1 Desulfobacteraceae bacterium
CCGTGAATGAAGACGGTAAAGGGCGCCGGGATCTCTGTTTCGATCCGGCTTGCGGTATCGATCAGTTCCCGGGTCGAGGGGACGACCATGGTGCCGATTTTATAGGCGGGACGGTGAAAGTAGGGATGGACCCGGTAGACACCCCCGAGCCGGGCCTTGAGCTGATCCATATAATCGGTCGGAAAGGGGCCGGGATGCTTGGTGCGGTACCAGATATCGCTCAGCGTGTTTTCAAAGATGTAGATCACATTCCGGATCACGTCGGGATTCTCGGTCAGCACGACCTGGTCCATCGTACACCCCGGAAGAAACTCCACCAGAAGCGATGCCGTATCCTGTTTTTCATAATATCCGAAGACTTCCGGCGCCAGACCGGGAAATATCTGGTCCCATCGCAGGATATTTTCCCGCTCCTTCTTGATCTTTTTCAGCTTTCCTTCCTTGAACAGCCCCTGTGCCTTGAAACCGGACGGTTTTTTCCGGCCCACCTTGCTGATCCGGCATCCGGACCGGGACCCCCAGATGGAAGAGAAATCGATCTCCGACAGGGAGGCTTCCAGACCGGAGGCGGAAAGGGTTTTCTGCAGGGCGTCGAACTGCCGGATTTTGATCCGGTCGCCGATGATGGCAAAGATCAGGGCCTCACCGATATTGAGCAGGGAATCACCGATCCGCTCCAGATAGCGGAAAATGAAGATGGTCGTCACCAGATTGCCCACATCCTGGCCGCTGCGGAGTTCGGCCATCATCCGGTCGAAGTTCTCCTTGTAGCGGTTGTCCAGGTCGAATTCGACCCGGCAGATGGTCAGCGCCCCGGCCAGATCATTGGTTTCAAAGACCTGGGTAATCCTGGAGATTCCCTGCTGAATATCGGTGAACATGGTTTTGTAGTCGTACTTCTGGATAAAGTCGCTATCGGTCAGGTAGTCGAGCTGACGCCCGATATTGACGCAGTAGTCGGCAATCCGCTCCAGATTGACACACATGATGTGAATGGCCCGGATGTCATTGGTCCGTTTCTGGTTGAAACGGCCTTTCATGGAGTGGATTTTGGAAAAGCAGTCATTCTCGATGGTGGTCTTCAGGTTGTCGATATAGTCATCCTTGGCGGCGATCTTCTCCAGCTGATCGACATTGAAGTCGAGCAGTAGGCCATAGGTGAGCTTGACCTGATTTTCCGCTTCGATGACCAGAAACCGGAAGTTTTCCTGAATATTTTCCATGATTACGAGCCGATCTTGATCTGCCTGCTGTCGGGCATGCCATCCCGGTTTTCTTTCCAGCTGAATTTGAGCGAGAGTTTGTTCTTTTCCCCCTTGCGCCTGGCCTTGATCTCCACCTCGATCAGGTTGTTCGGAAAGAGACTGAATTCATCATCATCTATATTGAAGGTGATTCTGCCGCTTTCAAACCCCTGGATCAGTGCCTGGAGATACTGGCTGATCGTCCGGGGATCCTGAACAGACTCATGCTCGAATTCTTCCTTCTTGCCCATACATTCTCCTTGTGTGTCTAACCGGCCAGACGGCTCCGGTATTCCTCGATCACACTTTTTCGGTTGCAGTTGGCCCGGATCAGCTCCTTGCGGATTTTCAGGTCGTCCCAGGCCGGCTGATAGCCGATTTCCCGGCTGGCTTTTTCCGGATTCTGCTCTTCCGGATCCCGCGTCTTTTCTCCCATGTGCGTATCATCCCCCATAAAGACCAGCAGGGGACGCCGGGAAGCGGGAAGGGACCGGTTTTTCTTGTTCAGAACCGACACCAGAAATTCCGTGTACTGGCGGGACTGGGGATTCCAGACCTCGATGCCGTCCACATCATATTCCGCCAGAAGAATCGGCCAGAACTGTTCCGGGTGGGGAATCACGATTCCCGCATTCAGGCTGCGGGCCTCCTCGATAATCTCGGAGGTCCGGTAGAAATACTGAAGCGGAAAATGGGTTTTGACGATCTTTTTGACCGCCGTCAGAAAGGTCTGGGCCCGGTCGATCAGCGGATCTCCATACTCCCCGCGGAGTCCGTCAAAAAAGTTCCGCAGCAGCTTGTTCTTGATCGACTGGGGCGGCACGGTCGCGATCTGGTCGTTGAGCATCTGTTCTATCTTGCGGACATACCCTTGGACAAACCGGACCAGTGCCTCGTTTGCCCCCGTCTGCCGGGCCGCCTGATCGAGCCGTTCCTCATCCGGACGGGTAATGGTATGGATGAAATCGAAGAGCTGGGAGGAGCGGTACTTGAAGGTATGGGCCAGCATCTCCCGCAGCATGTGGGCCTCTGTCACGCTGCTTGTTTCGAAGTGGAGCAGCAGCTGGACCTTCAGGTCAAACCCTTTGGAATAGCAGTCCACCTCCACACCCGAGTAAGTGCCGTAGCTGAGGATTTCATTGTGCTGGGTGGGAATGATCAGTTCCTCTTCCTTGTTGGGAAAAACCATGTCCACCCGCCGGGCGATCAGATCCATCGGAACGAATTCCGGATGCCAGTGAACGGCGAGAACCCGTTCCTGCCGCGGAAAGGTTACGGGCGGGGACAGGATCTGCTCCTTCTGGGTTTCGTTCAGTTCACTGGAGATGATCCGCTCGAAAATGGCAGCATCGGATTCTGTGATCTCTTCCGGAACCGCAGGGGGGGCCAGACAAATCGCGTCCGCAGGCTGTTTCACTTGTGCTTTCTTCATGGTGACAATACCCCCTGTGGATTTATTTGTATTTGTCGTGGCAGTCTTTTTTGAGCCGGTCGAGTTCCTGACAGGCAACCTTGCATGCCTCGATATCCTGCCGGTCGCAGGCTTCCTGAAACCGGAGGCAGGCCTGGTCATACGCCTCGTAATATTCGTCACCGTAACCGGGGTAGTCGATCATCAGCTTGGAGTCTTCCATAAAGGAGGTGACCGCAGCGCCGTTGGGCAGTGTTCCGGTGGCAAGGCTGTCCTGGATCGCCTTGAAGGTGACCTTCATCCGTTTCTTCAGCTTCTTGTATTTGGGCTTCTGGCCTTCCAGTTCCGGCGGCAGATCGGTCTCTCCCAGCGGCGAAAGGGTGTAGGACGGTTTCATTTTCACCTTTACGGAAAGCCCGTCCATTTGCCGTTTAACGCTGATTTTCAGCTTCCGGAATCCGCCCGGATCGAAGGGGAATTTCGGCTGATCGGGCTCCCGGCCTTCCAGCCGGTCCGCGATTTCCCGGAAAAACTGTGCCATTTCGGTTTCGGACATTCCCTGATATCTGATTTTTTCTCCGCTGCCCATAAGCTCACCTCCGCATTCTTTTCTGATGGATGAAGGCCGGACCGGCGGTCCGGACCTGTCGAGTCGATGTCTTTAACCATAACAACGGTGGAAAAAAAGTAAAGTGTCCGAAAATGGGGGACTTTCCTGCATTCAGAAGTTGCCGTGACGGATGATTTCCCCCTCCACCAGATAGATCACCTCTTCGGCAATGTTGGTGGCGTGGTCGGCAATCCGCTCCAGATGGCGGGAAACCAGGTACATATTGAACAGGTACTCCGTCTGGTCAGCGCTGCTGCAGATTCTTTCCCGGACCGCATGGTACGTATCCCGGTGGATCTGGTCCACTTCATCATCCAGAAGGCGGACCTTGAAGGCCGTGTCCACATCGAGATTGACCAGGGAATCCAGGCTCTTCTTGAGCATTTCCCGGACTTTGGCCACCATGTTTTCATAATCGAAAACATACTCTTCACGGGCGCCGCTCTTGATAATGGTCCGGATGCGCTGGGCGATATTGACCGCTTCGTCGGCAATCCGCTCCAGGTCGCTGTTGATCTTGATGACAACCACCAGAAAACGGAGATCCACCGCCACCGGCTGATAGAGTGCCATGATTTTCAGACACTCCTCTTCAATTTCAACCTCTTCCGCGTCGATTTCGTGGTCGGTTTTGATGACCCGTTCCGCATCGAAAATTTCGCGGCTCTTGATGCCCTTACCGGCCAGACGGACCCTGTCTTCCACCTGTGCGCCGAGGGCCAGAATCCGCTTTTTGATCTTGTCCAGTTCTTTCTGCAGGTGTTTGGCCATGTTCTCCTTCCTTCACATTACTGTGCATCAGCCAAAGCGGCCGGTAATGTAGTCTTCGGTCTGTTTCAGCCGGGGACGCGTAAAGATGGTATCGGTTTCATCCATCTCGATCAGTTTTCCCATGTAGAAGAACCCTGTCATATCCGATACCCGCGCCGCCTGCTGCATGCTGTGGGTAACGATGATGAT
>JBEPXL010000284.1:0-5206 GCA_041641935.1 Desulfobacteraceae bacterium
TCATAATCGGCCGCCGGATGAATCCAGTTGGTATGGACTTCCGCTTCCCGCATGGATTTTACCATATATTCCCCGACCCGGCGGGTATAGTTGTCCTGCTCCGGCTGGTCAAAGGGGAAGGTTCCCACCAGAGTCTGGTAGAGAAACCAGGTTTCGTTTGCATCCGGCGCGGGGCGTCTGTTCACCGTTTCCCGTTTCGGGCCGTTCAGTTCCTCCCAGCGCATCACGTTCCGTTCCCATTCGTCCGGGATTTCGGAGAGGGTATGGAGCCGGGCCCGGACATCCTCGCCGCGCTTGGTGTCGTGGGTGGCGGAACTGTTCATGGCGCGGGGCCATGCGGTGACCCGCTTCTGAATATAGTTGTGGAACCATCCCCGGTTATGGCCGAAGGCGCCGGGATCGCCTCCCACTTCGTTGAGGGAGATCATCCGGTTGTAGACATAGAGGGTGGTATCCTCAAATCCCTTGGCCGCCAGGGGAGCGGTCAGCTGCTGGAACCGGGCCGCCAGTTCCGGCCAGAGATCGCCGACCGGGATCTCCTGCAGCAGCACCTTTGCGATATAGTCGATCACCACCGCCAGTTCCGGCGCGTCGGCTCTGGCGGCTTCCACGGAACCCCGCAGAAAGGCGACATCCACGTCACGGATGGGCGGATCATTCAGGTAGGTCCGGTAGACGGGAAACCGGACCAGAATGGCCGTGAGCGCTTTCCGGAGCAGGGATACACTCATATCCCGCCCCTGCCAGTTGTTCGGAGACAGGGTGGACTGCATGAGCCGGTAGACCAGATTGTTGACGTCACCGGCCATGTGATGTTCCAGCACCCGAAGTTTGTGGGCGCGGACCAGTTCTTCCAGGTCACAGTCCCCGCCGGTAAACGTTGCGTAGATTCCGCTGAACCGCTCTTTGCGGGCGTGATCGCAGAAGAGTTCGCCCACCCGGTTCATGAAATCATAGCCGGTGGTTCCTTCCACGGGCCAGTCTTCCGGAAGATCCTCCTCGGATTCGAGAATCTTTTCCACCACCAGATAGGTCTGTTCCCCTGCCTTTTCCCGGAGGCGCTGAAGATACGGACCGGGACTGGCAAGGCCGTCCACATGGTCCACCCGGAGTCCGGTGAAGAGTCCGTCCGGCGCTCCGGTCTGTTCCAGGATAAAGGAATGGGTTCCGTCAAAGACGTCCGGGATTTCCGCCCGGAGCGAGATGAGGTCATTGATGTGGAAAAAACGGCGGTAGTTGGTCTCCTGGTTGGCGGTCTGCCAGAAGGCGAGCCGGAACACCTGCTGCTCCAGCAGTTCGTCGAGCCGTTTCAGTCCCTCGGCGTCACCGCTGTTGAACAGGGCAATCGTATCGTCCAGTGCCGTTTTGATCTCGGGGGATTTCTGAACCAGCTCCCACAGGTCCGCCCTGCACCGGTCCACGGCTTCCGCAAACGCATCCGCCGGTGTGTCGTCGGGGATCGCCTTCATGTCCCGGCGCAGGTCGGAAAAGGCGCTGGCCCCGGATGATCCGGATTCCTGTGTCGTAATCATTTCCTCGGCCCGTCCCAGAAACATCGGCCAGGAGGCAAAGGCCAGCGGAAAGCGCCAGTCGTAGTAGCTGGCCGCAAACCCCGCTTCGTCGTATGTGATCCGGATTTCCCCGTCGGCTAGGATTTCACCGTAATGCCGTCCCAGAAAGGGGGTCAGCATACGGCCCCGGAACCCTTCGCGGAAGTGATCCCAGTCCACGTCGAAGAAGTTGTGAAACCGGGAGCGCTGCCCCTTTTCCATCACATCCATGAGCATCCGGTTGCCCGAATCAAAGGCCATGTGGTTGGGGACGATGTCCTGCACCCATCCCATGTTCCGGTCGCGGATGGCCTGTTTCAGGGCGATAAAGTCCGCATCGGTTCCCAGTTCCGGGTTGCGCCGCAGCGGATCGGTGACATCGTATCCGTGGGTGCTGCCCGGACGGGCCTGGAAAATGGGGGAGGCGTAAATCGCGGTAATCCCCAGATCGGCCAGATAGGGCAGCGCCTCGCGGGCGGAGCGGAAACCGAAGTCGTGGGTGAACTGGATTCTGTATGTTGAAACCGGTACTGTCATGGCATTCTACTCCAGTCGAAGGGTCAGTTTGTTGCACAGTTCTGTAAAGTTATCGACCCATTCCTGCGCCTCCCGGACGCCCCGTTTCGCCCGCAGGCGCTGGTCGGCGTATTCGACTTCCCGGACCTCGAAACAGATATCCTGAATCTTGCGGATTTCCACCGTAAAGGGAAGGATATGCACCAGGTCCATGGCGGCGGAAAGCCGGGCGATCAGTTCAGGGTCGCCGGGCTGCAGGTAAAGCTGGTCGGCGAGCTGTTCGAGGGTTTTCCGGAGGGTATACTCCAGGGTCTGCTCGTCCAGTGAAATCCCGGACAAATTGGCGTTCCGCAGGAATCCCTCGATCAGTTCTGTATCGAGTTCCTCGGAATCAAACGCAAGGCGCAGTTCCGCATTGACGACGACCTCACCGGCGATATAGAGGGCTTTGGGAACCGGGGTCCGGGAAGACTTCAGAAACCGGATCAGGGGCGTATGGTTTTCATAGATCTGCCGGTAGGAGGCTTCAATGCCTTCCATGGTGGCGGTGAAGATGGTATCGAGAATCGCCCGCTGTTCATCGTGAAACAGGGAGGTGAGCGAGAACCGGTACGCGGGAAAGTTGTCGTCGATGATCCGGATCACCGACGGAAAATCGGCGATGTCGAAGGCGCTGAGAAGGGAATCCGAAAATTCCTGATAGGCCTCCGGTCCCTGATGGGGCCGGATACCGCAGCTGACATTGTGATCCCCCAGATGGAGGGCTCCGAACCCGAAACTGGCCGATTCCCGGGTGATTTCCGAGGTGACGGTGACCACGCCGGTCACCAGTCTGGCCCGGCCCGCTTCGGCCAACCGGTAGGCATCCTGGCGGATATGGTAGCAGTAGATGCGGATCTCTTCATCAAAATTCTGGAAGATGGAGGTGATGGCGTAATGGGCCGCCACCTTTTTCAGATCCACCAGCGCCGGTTTGACGAATTTTTCATAGATGACCCGGCCGTTTTCATGTTCGGGAATGTTGCTGTGCGCGCCCTGGAGGATGTGGAGGAACCCCGGTTCCAGTGTTTCGCCGCAGAACTCTTCGGCCAGTTGAATGGCCCGCCCGGCATACTCGATCACCTGGACCGTTTCGATACCGGAGAGTTCACTGAAAAACCAGCCGCAGCTGGTGTACATCAGCAGGGTCTGCCGCTGGATTTCCAGCAGTTTCAGCAGGGTCAGTTTATCTTTCTCCCCGAGTTTGATGGCGGCGTGGTCTGTGAAAAAACGGTCCAGGGATGTATCCGACCGGTCCCGGATCACTTCGATATAGTCATTGCGGGCCTCCCACGGGTCCCGCAGGAGCGGGCCCGCCTTTTTTTCGAAGCTGGCCGCCAGAATGTCCCGGAGCCAGTCCAGGGCGTTGCGCAGCGGATCGCGCCATCCCTGATGCCAGTTCGAATCACCGCCGGTCTGGCAGCCGCAGTCGCTTCGCCACCGTTCGATGCCGTGGGCGCAGCTCCAGGCGGTATTTTCATAGATCTCCACCTCGAAGGAGGGCGGACACTTTTCCAGATATTCGCCGTAGTTGGTCAGCGTGGCCAGGTTGTTCGACTCGATGTAGTGGAGGGCGTAGGCCAGCGCCATATCGCCGTGATGATGATGGTGGCCGTAGGACTCGCCGTCGGTGGCGATGTGGACCAGCTGGGGATGTTCCCTGTCATCCGTGAAAAAACCATCCATGATCCGGCCGGCGAAGGCCTCTCCGCTTGCCAGAATGTTTTCAAAGGCCACGGCACGGGAGATGGGGCCGTCATAGAAAAATATGGTAATGTCCCGGCCCGAGGGCAGCTTCTGCACGTAAGGCATGGTAATGTCGATGGCCCCGCCGGTGACATCCCGCCATTCCTCATCGCTGTCCAGGGTACGGACCCGCGCGCCCTGGTAGGGGGCGAGGATGGTAAACCGGATGTCCTGTTCGGCCAGTACCTCCAGGGTTTCGATATCCACGGCGGTTTCGGCCAGCCACATTCCTTCGGGAAGACGGCCGAACCGCATTTCAAAGTCCCGGATGCCCCACCGGACCTGGGTTTCCTTGTCCCGGCGGTTGGCCAGCGGCATGATAATATGGTTGAATACCTGGGCCAGTGCCGATCCGTGCCCCGAGAACCGTTCCCGGCTGTCCCGGTCCGCGTCCAGAACGGCCTGGTAGACCGTTTCGGCGTTGTTTTCCATCCAGGCCAGAAGGGTGGGGCCGAAGTTGAAACTGATCCGGGCGTAATTGTTGACAATCATTTCAATCCAGCCGTCGGCGTCGAGAATCCGCGATGCAGCGTTCCGGGCATAGCATTCCGCTGTGATCCGTTCGTTCCAGTCGTGGTAGGGGTAGGCCGAATCCTGGAGTTCAATCGCCTCCAGGCCTGCATTTTCCCGCGGGGGTTGATAGAAATGTCCGTGTATGCAGATGTAGCGTTCTCCCATCCGTATATCCTTTCCGTTATTGCGGTCCGTCCGCATCTGCGGCATTCCGCCAGAGTGCAAAACTGTGGGGCTGAAGGTCGATGTGTGTCCTGCCGTCGGAGGCCACCTGTTCGGGCGTGGTTGCGCCCGGGCCGTGCCACCGGTTGTCGGACGAGTCGATCCACCGGGTCCATGTGCCGGCGGGAAAGTCGATCTCCCCGGAAAAGGCCGCATCATTGAAATTGAACATGATCCAGACCGCATCCGGTCCGTCCCACCGCCGCAGGATGACCAGCCGCTGCTGTTCGCTGCCCCGGACCCAGAGCCGCTTCTTGCTCAGCCGGGCCAGGGCCGGAATCTCCCGGCGGGCGCGCAGGAGCTTCCGGTGAAGGGTCCAGAGCATCCGGTGGTCGCCTTCCTCCCGGAGCGGATGATTGAGCCGTGCGCTGATGAAGGTCGATTCCGACTGGGGATCGGGGGGCTCTTCCTTCCACTCGAAGGCCGCAAACTCGTTTCGCCGCCCCTGGCGCACCGCCTCCACCAGCGTGGTGTCGGTGTGGCTGATGAAATAGGGGAAGGGCGCGGTTTCGCCGTATTCCTCGCCCATGAACAGAAGCGGAATAAACGGCGAAAGGAGCATCACCCCCGCCGCCAGTTTCTGTTTTTCCAGGGAAACCAGGGCGCTGAGACGTTCGCCC
>JBEPXL010000285.1:0-5204 GCA_041641935.1 Desulfobacteraceae bacterium
ATGCAGCTGCAGCAGCCGCTCTTCCAGTTCTGACTGCGTCTCTATGCTCCCATCCGCCAGAATATGATGAATATCCGCCTCCGAACGCAACTCCCGGCAGACAAGAATGGTCCGGTGGCAGTGCAGCGGTTCCTTTTCGGCGCAGAGCAGGGAAACGCGGTACTTGCGCATTCCCTCCCGCAACCGGTTCAGCCCCTCCTGAAACAGCGCCGTACGGGCCAGCCGCTGATAGCTGACCCTGCCGTTGTCATAGCAGGACGGATCTTCCGATCGCGGCCCCAGTTCCTTCCCCAGAAACACATACCGTATCCCGGCGGCTTTCAGAACCGGAATCAGGTTTTCCCGGTTGTACTGCGGATTGTATCGGCTGTACGGGCTGGAGCGGACATCGCAGATGACGTCGATATCATGCTTCTGCAGAAGATCAATCAAATGTTCAGCAGGATGACTGGAATGGCCGACGGTGTAGAGTTTCATGCTCACTGGTTCTGCTCTTTTCCGGCATCCTCCTCCTGCCCCGGAACCCCGTATTCCGCATAAAACAGCAGGCGCAGGTAGTGGAGATGATCATAGGAAACGGCTTCCTGAAAATGCAGAAAGGCGGGTTTCAGACGGTCCGCGCCATTTTCCCTGAAAAAGGCCAGAACCGCCCTGCACCGGTCATCCGGCAGCGGTACATGCTGGCGCAGACGCTCAGCGGACAAGGCCCGTCCGCTCAACAGATAATTCTTCAGGTGGTTGATGACCGTCTGGGGCCGGATGCCGTGCTGTTCCGCCAGTTCCGCAACGCCCATCCCGGCATTGAAATCCTCTCCGATGGATGTGCAGCGGGCATTGCGGATGCTGCGGTTTCTCTGCCGTGCCGGCTGCGGTGCATTGCCGGAAGCGGCTGCCGGAAGCGCCAGATTCTCCCCGATTCCCTTCGGCCCGCAGTAGTCCCGGATCAGCGGCACAAAGATGTCCCCGTACTTTTCCAGCTTCGCCTCCCCTACCCCGTGCATGTGGGCAAAGCTCTCCCGGGACTGAGGAAAGCGCACGGCCATGTCCCGCAGGCTCCGGTCGCTGAAGATGACGAAGGGCGGCACTTCCGCGGCATCGGCCAGTTCCTTGCGCTTCCTGCGCAGGATTTCAAAGAGTTCCCGGTCATACTGTGCGTCGGACAGCGCATCACGGTCCGCCCCGCCTGTACGCTCAGAAATTTCCATTTCCGCGAAAAACGGCTCTTCATTCCGGAAAATCCGCCAGGCCGCTTCGGTCAGGGCCAGGGTCCGGTGGGTCTGGTGGAATTCCAGATATCCCTGCTGGAGCAAATGCAGTCCCAGAATCCGCCACCCGCGCCGGTCGAATTCAGTACCGATACCGTAGGTGGAAAGCCGGTCATGGCCGAACTGGCGAATCTTTTTCGTATTGGCCCCGACCAGCACATCGGCGACCTGGACCGCGCCGAACCGCTGGCCGGTCCGGTAGACACAGGAGAGAAATTTCTGGGCCGGTATGGTCAGGTCGGTGGTATCCGCTTCGGGTTTCCGGCAGATATCGCAGTGTCCGCAGTCACCGGCGGAAACGGTTTCTCCGAAATATCGCAGCAGTCTCACCCGGCGACACCGGGGTGACGTTGCCAGGTCGAGCAGGGCCTGGAGCCGTTTTTCCGCCTCACTTTGCTCTTCTCCCGGCCTGCCGTTAAAAAACTGCCGGATTTTCACCGCGTCCGCCGGGTCGAACATGAGCCGGCAATGGGCATCCAGGCCGTCCCGCCCGGCCCGTCCGATTTCCTGGTAGTAGCTTTCGATATCCTTTGGCAGATCAAAGTGGACCACAAACCGGACATCCGACTTGTCAATTCCCATGCCGAAGGCAACGGTGGCGGTGATGACGCGAATCTCGTCGGTGGCAAAAAGCCGCTGATGCCGGTTACGGGTTTCGGCATCGAAACCGGCATGATACGGAAGGGCGGGAATGCCGTTGTCCGACAGCACCTGCGAAAGACGTTCGGCGGTCCGGCGTGTCTGGCAGTAGACGATGCCTGCTGCCTCCGGATACCGGCTGACAAACCGGATCAACTGCTTTTCGGGCTCGAACTTCGGTGTGATGTCGATGAAGAGATTGGGACGGTCGAATCCGGCCAGAATCAGGTTTTCTGTCCTGAACCCGAGGGAATTCATGATGTCATCGCGCACCCGCGGGGTGGCGGTGGCGGTCAGGGCCAGCCAGACGGCCTCCGGAAAGGTGTGGCGTATCTGCACCAGGTTGCGGTATTCAGGCCGGAAGTCATGGCCCCAGGCAGAGATGCAGTGGGCTTCATCCACCGCCACCATGTGGACCGGTACGGTATGCAGCAGGTCGATGATATTGGGCTTCAGGAGGGTTTCCGGGGCGAGGTAAAGCAGTTTCGCCTGTCCGCTGCGGACCCGTGCGGTGTTGTCCCGGTATTCGGTCAACGGCAGCGAACTGTTCAGCACGGCGGCCCGGATGCCGTTTTCCGAAAGCTGGTAGATCTGATCCCGCATCAGGGAAATCAGCGGTGAAATCACCACCGTCAGTCCGTCAAAAATCAGCCCCGGTATCTGGTAACAGAGGGATTTTCCGCCGCCGGTGGGCATGACCGCCAGGGTATCCCGGCCGGCCAGTACATTCTGAATCACCTGCTCCTGGTGGGGGTGAAACGCTTCAAAGCCGAAAACGGTATGCAGGATGTTGTGTGCGCGCTGGTCCATCGTAAAAAAGTTTTTCCACTGGTGTTTTTGGCGTCACCATACAGGAAAAACCGGAAAAAATCGACGATGGATTACAAAGCCGTCAGATCAGGAAGAATCCACATCTTTATCCGGGCGGTTATATGCCACGTTCAGATGGAGTCCTTTGGGAGTTTCCAGCATTTCATAGTCTGTAACAGGATAGTCCAGATCAGGATAAAGTTCTTTTTTCCGTTGCCTGATTATTTTATAATACTCCTCGATATAAGCCATTTCCACAATATGGACATCCCTGTTTTTCTTTTTGAACTCTCTGAAGTTCTCTTCTATGAATTTTTTCTGTTCTTTCTCCGGCAGCAAGGCAATATTCCATCCTTGAATGGCGAGCTGAACCAATATCTTTTGATCTTCCATACTTTCTGCATGAATTAAAAATGGTTCTATCAGATTGAGAATCACCTCAGACATTTTTATTTTGCCTGACGGGACAACTTTTGCTTTTCTCCCCGCTTCTTTTAAACGCTGGATGTGCCGGTTCTTGAAATCCTCCTGTGTTTCGGCAATTCTTTCTTCCGTTCGTTTCCGTTCCTTCATTTTCTTTTTCCAGCTTCGTGGCGGCTGGTGTTTTTTTGACATGGTAATCCGTTCCTCTCTGTTTCACACCTTTCAATTCCAGAAATCCATCCGATGCAGGCCGGGAACAGTCAGGGCAGTAACAGAACCCTCTATTCAAAAAACCGGGTAAAGGATTCCACCGGTTCCCGCGGCGTCCGGTACTGGTTCACCGTCGCTTCGGTATCCTCATAGCCCAGCGCCATGCCGCAGACCAGAAGGAGCGTATCCGGAACGCCCAGTTCTTCTTTGACAATCCACGGGTATTCCCCCAGTGCGGCCTGGGGACATGTAGCCAGTCCTTCCGCCACGGCCATCAGCATGATCGACTGCAGAAAAATGCCGTAATCCATGAAGGAACCGGTCTCCATCTTCGGATCAAGGAAAAAGAAGAGCACCACAGGTGCGTCGAAAGCCCGGTAATTGGCAAGCCACTGTTCCATCCGGCGCTCCCTGTCTTCCCGGGTGATGCCAAGGGTGGTATAGAGCTGCAGTCCGCAGGCGACCCGGCGGCTTTTATAGGGATCCTCCCACTCTTCGGGATAATAGTGATAATCCATCCGGCTTTTTTCACCGCTCTGGAATGCCGTGACAATGCGCTGTTCCAGTTTCTGTTTTTTCTCTCCGGAAACAACGGCAACCTGCCAGGGCTGGGTATTTGCTCCGGAGGGGGCACACCTTGCGGCTTCCAGGATGCGACGGATTTTTTCCTTCTCCACCGTTTCCGGGAGAAAGGCACGGGTTGAATGACGTTTTTTCAGGGCTTCGGAAACTTTCATGGATGTAACTTCCTCCAACGTTGATGGTGAGAAGATCAGGAAGTCCGGCCTTATGGATATGCCGGAATTTAGAAGGACAGACTCTCAAAAGTCAAGAAGTTTTCGGACGGTACGCTTCCGGGAGAGTGACAGGAACAGGCAGATGAAAATTCCGGGCGCAGCGGATTTATCCGCTACGCCTGCTCCTTCTACATTCTTCTTTACGTATCCGATTCCACCCACCGGAGCATTACCAGGGCCCGCCCCTGAACGGGAACCTCATCCATTACCCCCAGGATTTCTTCCTCCGCCAGAAAGCCGCCCGCTGCGGTATCCAGTACTTTCGCCCAGCGTGTCTCCGTTCGCGGCACCGGCGGTTTGAACGGGATTTCCTCATGTCCGGCATTGAAGAGAATGAGGAAGCTGTCATCAATGACCCGCTGCCCGAAAGGGTCCGGCGATACGATGGCATGACCGTTGAGGAATATGGCCATGGACTTGGCGAAATCCTCCCCCCAGTGCTCTTCTTCCATCTCCTGCCCATCCGGCGTAAACCAGCCGATATCCTCGACCCCCTTGCCATGCACGGCCTTGCCGATAAACCATCCGCGGCGCATGAATACCGGATGCTCCTTCCGGAACTGGATCAGTTCACGGCTGAATTTCAGCAGTTCTTCATCCATGTTGTCCCAGTGAAACCATGAAACCTCATTGTCCTGGCAGTAGGCATTGTTGTTCCCTTTCTGGGTGCGCCCCATCTCATCGCCGCCCAGCAGCATGGGAATGCCCTGGGAGAGAAACAGAGTGGAAAGAAAATTCCGTTTCTGACGTTCGCGGAGTTTGATCACGGACGGGTCCGTTGTGTAGCCCTCCTCACCACAGTTCCAGGAGCGGTTGTGTTCTTCACCATCCTGATTGTTTTCTCCATTGGCTTCGTTGTGCTTTTCGTTGTAGGAGACAAGATCATTCAGGGTAAATCCGTCATGGGCTGTGATGAAATTGATACTGGCATTGGGCTTCCGGCCCGTATTTTCGTACAGATCCGAACTGCCCGTGAACCGGTAGGCGAATTCCCCCAGGGTCTGGTCCTCACCACGCCAGAAATCCCGGACGCAGTCGCGGTATTTGCCGTTCCATTCCG
>JBEPXL010000286.1:0-5203 GCA_041641935.1 Desulfobacteraceae bacterium
GGGACATTCAGGGACCGTTCATAGCAGATGAGCCCGCACTGCAGACAGCGGTTCGCTTCCTTGATCGCCATCGATTCGGTGTAGCCCCTTTCCAGCTCGCTGTTTTCGGCCAGTTCCCGTGAAGAGGCGATAGGCATGATCTGGCGCGGTGCCGGCTGGACGTTCTTCACGATGTCCACATCCTGAATGCAGGAATCCGGCGTCAGAACCTTGTCATCGAGCTCCAGCGGAATTCCGAACATGAGCCGGTGAATGGAGACCGCGCCCCGGCGGCCCGCCCCGATGGCCCGGATCGCCGCGCTGTAGTCCGTGATCGGATCCGCTTCCGTGAACGCCCCGAGGGCATCCTTGTGGTCCGGACGCTTGTACGGCAGTATCCCGGTCCAGTAGACGGTCTCCTCTGCCGGTTTGGCAGGCATGTCCTCTGCATCCGAAGCGGCAAAGATCAGCTCAGGGAACCGGCCCGCCGCCATAAAGAGGTTATGGGCCGGAAGACGGGTCTTTTCACCGGTCTTCACATCCACACACTCGACCGCCGTCAGCCGGTTGTTTTCACCGAAAATCCGGTGAAGGCCGGTACTCATCTTCACTTCAATTTCTTTGTAGTTTTCCACTTCCTGCATCAGTTTGATCGCTTCCGGATGAAGTTCCCGCTCTTCTGCTTCGCGGAAGAGGACGGTAATCTGTTCCGAGCCGAGATCCCGGCAGATTTTGGCTGCTTCAAGCCCCGCTCTGCCGCCGCCGGCGATCACCACCCGCTTGTCGGTGGAAAGACGGCTGCTCCGGCCGGTGTCGGCCTTGATCAGGTCGATCAGGAGATAGGTTCCCGGAATCTGCTCTTCAAATTCATCGCCGGAAAGGCGGATCAGCCGGTTGTCCCATCCGCCGGTGGCGATGAAGACCGTGTCATACCCCTCCTTGAGAAGGGAGGAAATGGTAAAATCATTTCCAAGCGCCTGTTCCGTCTGGACCATGACCCCCATGTCGAGGATGCCCTCAATATCCCACTGGAGAATATCGTCGGGAAGCCGTTCTCTGGTGATGGCGGTCCGGAGCAGGCCGCCCAGGTGGGGGGTCGCTTCGTAGACGGTGGCGTCATGGCCGATCCGGGCGGAAAAGTAGGCCGTTGAAAGACCTTCCACACCGCCGCCGACCACCGCAATTTTCCGGCCGGTACGGGGTGCCTTGTAGGGCTGGATATGCTGCCCGCTCTTTTTTTCGAAGTCAGCGGCAAACCGCTTCAGGTAGTTGATGGCAATCGGATCATCCACCATGTTCCGCCGGCAGTCGGTTTCGCAGGGCCGGGGGCAGATCCGCCCGATCACTGTGGGGAAGGGGTTCCGCTCCTTGACCACCTGAACCGACCGGAAATAATCTCCGCGGCTGATCTGGTGGATGTATTCCTTGATATCGATGCCGGCCGGGCAGGCACGCTGGCAGGGTGTCGTACATTCATCATCGGTATACTCCCGGAGAATCCGGCGGGTGACCGAGGAGAGGGTAATGATGTGCTTGGGACAGACCCGTTCACAGGTTCCGCAGCCGGTACATTTGGTGGCATCCACCACCGGCAGGTTGTCCGGATCCATCCGGATCGCGTCGAAGGG
This sequence comes from Desulfobacteraceae bacterium, assembly GCA_041641935.1. Taxonomy (GTDB): domain Bacteria; phylum Desulfobacterota; class Desulfobacteria; order Desulfobacterales; family Desulfococcaceae; genus JBEPXL01. The sequence continues at coordinate 1,608 of JBEPXL010000286.1, forward strand.
GCAGGCCCGGACGCAGCTTGCCAGCCCGAGGCAGCCGATGGTGCAGACCTTCATGCCGCCGTTCAGAAGGGCGGCGGCACGGCAGTCGCTCAGACCCTGATAGAGAAATTTGGTGTCGGCATCCTGATACCCGTAATAACAGCCGGAACGGGCAATATCGGGTTCCTTGGCCTCGATGGCGACGCCGAGAATGGAGGCGATCGCCTCGGCGGTTTCGATGCCGGCGGCGACACAGGAACCGGGGGATGACTTGCCGGCGGCGATGGCCTCCGCGTTGGGAGTACAGCCCGGAAAGCCGCATCCGCCGCAGTTGGCGCCCGGCAGTGCATCATCGATTGCCGCGATCTGAGGATCCACATAGACATAGAAAATCTTCGATGCGGCCGCAAGTCCTGCACCGACCAGAAGTCCCAGTCCTCCCATAATGGCTACTGCTTCAAACATATTCATACTCCTCAGGTAGAGTTATATTCACAGATATTTCCTTACAATTTCTGCAGACCGAAAGTCACCGCCCCTGTCAGGAGATCGCGTCGAACTTGCAGGAATCAAAACAGGTGAGACACTCGACACATTTTTCCTTGTTGATCCGGGCCTTTTCCTTTTTCTTCCAGATGACGGCGTCGGCCGGACATGCCCGGAAACAGAGACCGCACCCGGTGCATTTCTCCGAATCGACCTCGAACTGGAGAAGGGCAGCGCAACTCTTGGCCGGACAGACCCTGTCATAGATGTGGGCGTCGTATTCATCCCGGAAGTACCGGAGGGTGGACAGGACCGGGTTGGGCGCGGTCTGGCCCAGGCCGCAGAGAGAGCCTTCCCGGATGGTGACCGACATCTCCTCCAGCAGTTCAATATCCCCGGCTTCGCCCCGGCCGTCGCAGATTCTTTCGAGGATTTCCAGAACCCGCTTGGTTCCTTCCCGGCAGGGGGTGCATTTTCCGCAGGACTCGTCCTGAATGAAGTCCATGAAAAAGCGGGCCATGTCCACCATGCAGGTATCCTCGTCCATGATGATGACACCGCCGGAGCCCATGATGGCGCCGACCTTGGCGATTTCCTCGTAATCGACACGGGTGTCGAGATACTGTTCGGGAACACATCCGCCGGACGGTCCGCCCAGCTGCACCGCCTTGAACTTTTTCTTCCGGGGAATACCGCCGCCCACATCGAAGATCAGTTTCCGCAGGGTGGTTCCCATGGGGACTTCCACCAGACCGATATTGTTGATGTCACCGGAGAGGGCAAACACCTTGGTTCCCTTGCTCTTTTCCGTACCGACACTGGCGTACCAGTCGCCGCCCTTGAAAATGATCTGGCCCACATTGGAAAGGGTTTCCACATTGTTGAGAATGGTCGGCTTTTCCCAGAGACCCTTGAGGGCGGGGAAGGGCGGACGGGGACGGGGCATCCCGCGCTTGCCTTCGATGGAACGCATCAGCGCCGTTTCTTCACCGCAGACAAACGCGCCGGCGCCCTGGTAGATTTCGATGTCGAAGTTCATTCCCGAATCAAAAATATTTTCTCCCAGAAGTCCCCGTTCCTTGGCCGCCGCAATGGCGATTTCCAGCCGTTTGATGGCAAGGGGATATTCGGTACGGGCATAGATATAGCCCTTGGTGGCATTGATGGCCCGGGCGGCAATGATCATCCCTTCCAGGACGGAATGAGGATCGGCTTCCAGAATGGAGCGGTCCATGAATGCGCCGGGGTCCCCTTCGTCAGCGTTGCAGAGGACATATTTGACATCACTCGGACTCTTGCTGGCAAAGTCCCATTTCACGCCGGTGGGAAATCCTGCGCCGCCCCGCCCCCGGAGACCGGAGCGTTTGATCTGTTCGATGATATCGGCAGACTTCATTTCCGTCAGGGCCTTGTGCGCCCCCTGATAGCCGTCACGGGCGATATAGTCATCGATGGATTCGGGATTGATCAGCCCTTTGTTCCGCAGCGCCCGGGGCATCTGGTGCGCGAAGAAGGGGATATCCTCCAGGAGCGGGATCCGTTTCTTGGTCGCGGGATCTTTGTACAGCCGCTTTTCGAAGGGCTTTCCGTCAATGAGATGATCCTGGACGATTTTCGGGATATCCTTCAGGGTCATCTTCTGGTAAAAATGGCCGTCGGGGTGGACCACCATAAGCGGGCCGACCGCACAGAAGCCGTTGCATCCGGTTTCCACCACCTTGACCGACTCGGAAAGGTTCTTGTCTTCAATCTCCTGGAGCAGGGCGTTTTTAACGGCAATGCTGCCGGTGGCGTGGCATCCCGTGCCGCCGCAGATCAGAAGATGCCGGATGCCTGGCGCGTTGAATTCGTCCAGTTGTTTCTGTTGAATGGATTTCAGATCCGAAAGGGTGAATTTAGCCATATTTTTCCTCTTTTCAGCCATTACCAGGAACCGTCCAGGCCCCTGAGCCCGTTCATATAGAGCCGACCGCTTGAGACAAACATTGAGTATCGCGTCAGTAACAGAGGCAGGTCATAGGATTCCGCCAGGCGGGTCACATCCGGTCCGGGCCGTTTGCCCCGGACAAAGACCACCCCGCCGACTTCGGCGATCTTGGCGGTACGGATGACCTGCTCGGTCACCAGTCCCGTCAGCAGAACCGAGCCTTTGGCCACAGCGGACAGGATGTCGTCCATCAGGTCCGCCCCGCCGCCTCCGAAAACACTGTCATCCAGATGCTCTTCGCCCACCAGCACCTCGGCATCCAGAATTTCTTTAATTTCAGAAAGCTTCATTGTGTGCCCAATCTATTTGAGCAGGAATCTTATTACTCAAATTTTTCAAGAATTTTCAATACGGAATCCGCCTTGACGGCCCCGTGAACATCTTCGCCGACGATCACAACGGGGGCCAGACCGCATGCGCCCAGGCACCGGACGGATTCCAATGAAAAGAGACGATCGGGACTTGTGCCGCCTTCTTCCACATTGTACTTGTTGCGGATTCGGCTGATCACTTCCTTGATCCCCTTGACATAACAGGCGGTTCCTGTACAGACCTTGATGGTATGCCGCCCCTTGGGTTCCATGGAGAAGAGGGCATAAAATGACGCGACACCGTAAACATCCGCGCGGGGCAGGTTGAGTCCGTCACTCAAATAGTCCATCAGCGGAACCGGGAGGTAACCGACAACTCCCTGACTCTCCCGCAGGGCCGCGATCACTGAGCCGGGTTTATCGCTGTACCGGTCGATAATCTGGTCAATATTCTGCCACATGTCATCCGTGATGTCCGGATGTTCCGGATGTGCTAACGCCGTCATCTTCATCATCTCCTGATTCATTTTTAGAAATGTCTTTAGAAAAGGCTGTAACCGTCCCAGTTTGGCCGACAATATTCCACAAAGAGCAATAAAAGTCAATGACCTTGGCATGGTATCATCTGCGCGGCTGGTTTTCATCTGCTGTTGACGGATACGTCCCGCTGAATTATAGACGTCAGGAAAATATCTGCCCCCGGGCCGGAAGGGAGACCGTCCGACCCGGGGGCAGATATTTCCCGCATTGTTACATGCTGGCAGAATACACGGGAATCATGAAAAAGAGAGGCGATATGCAGGACCAGAAACAGAAGGCGACGGAAACCGCCG
>JBEPXL010000287.1:0-5199 GCA_041641935.1 Desulfobacteraceae bacterium
GTAACCTATCCGAACTGGCGCAAGTATTCAAGTCCATATCTTCCTACTATGATTTTGCATGTCTAATAAGCGATTAACGGTATAGCTTCCATAGGAAACCTCTATTAATCTGAATACGAACCGATGAAGGTCAATCCCGCACCGGGCGCTGAAAAGCCTTCATATGAAATGTTTATCCAGATAAAAAGGAGATATGTCATGCATCAGGAACTGTTCGATATCCTGAAAAAGGATCATGAAGAAGTCAAAAGTCTCTTTCAGCAGTTGAAGGAAACAGAGAATGGAGACGCAAAGAAACGGGAGGAACTTTTTGCCAAGGTAAAGACGGAAATTATTCCGCACCAGGAAGGGGAAGAAAAAGTTCTGTATCCCGCGCTGCTGGAGAATGAAGAAACAAAGGATGATGCGCTGGAATCCATCGAAGAGCATCACGTCGCCAAGCTGGTGCTTCGGGAGCTGGACAGCATGAACAAGGACAGTGATAAATGGCTGGCCAAGCTGAAGGTGTTCAAGGAAATCGTGGAACACCATATTGAAGAGGAAGAGGACGATATCTTTGAAGATACCAGAAAGGCGATCAGTGATGATCAGATGAAGTCCGTCATTGAGAATTTCAAGAAGGAAAAAGAAGCGGCGAAAAGCAAGCTCAGCTGATCCGTACCTTCTGTTGTCTCCGGAAAGGAGGATATTCCTTCTTTCCGGCCATTTCGCGATTCGAATCTTTCCACGAAAGGAGACGCAATGGAAGCCAAAACGCAGATAACGCCGGGCAGTATCAAGGTGGACAAAAGCATTACCATCGACATGGCGCCGGAGGTACTCTACCGGTTCTGGCGCAATCCGGAGAATATCCCTTTCGTTATCCGGAACATCAAATCGGTCAAAAAGATCGATGATACCCGGTCCCACTGGACCGCCAGAGGACCGGTGGGGATGAAAATGGAATGGGATTCAAAAATCATAAACGATACGGAAAACGGACAGATTGACTGGCGCTCCGTCGAGGGGTCCGAGCTTCCCAACAGCGGATCGGTATTTTTCAGAAAAGCGCCGGGGGACCGGGGGACCGAAGTCCGGGTGATCTTCCGGTATGATCCTCCCGGCGGGACCGTCGGTGCAACGGTTGCCAAGCTGTTCGGTGATGAACCTTCACAGCAGATTGCCGACGGTCTGCGCAAGTTCAAGCAGATCATGGAAACGGGAGAGATCGCCACCATTATCGGGCAGCCTTCCGGCAAATAGGATACGCCGAAAGAGGAGGAAACAGCCGCTTCTGACATGCAATGCAGGACAGCGGTCAGACCGGAGAATATTATTTTTGCAGAAAAGGAGATGCCTATGAAAGCCGTATGCTGGTATGGAAAGGAAGATGTTCGGGTCGAAACGGTTCCCGATCCCGAAATTGTCAATCCACATGATGCGATCATACAAATCACGTCTACTGCGATCTGCGGGTCCGATCTTCATTTATATGACGGCTACATTCCTTCCATGAAAAAAGGGGATATACTGGGCCATGAATTCATGGGGGAAGTCGTGGACACGGGAAAGGAGAATACGGCCCTTCAAAAAGGAGACCGGGTGGTCGTTCCCTTCCCTATCGCCTGCGGCCAGTGCTTTTACTGCAGGCGTGATTTATGGTCTTTGTGCGACAATACGAACCCCAATGCCTGGGCGACCGACAAGGTGTACGGTGATGCCGGGGCCGGTATTTTCGGGTATTCCCATCTTCTGGGCGGCTATGCGGGCGGCCAGGCCGAGTATGCCCGGGTTCCCTTCGGCGATGTCGGGCCGGTCAAGGTTCCGGAAGGGCTGTCTGATGAACAGGTACTCTTTCTTTCGGATATTTTCCCGACCGGCTATATGGCAGCCGATAACTGCAGCATTCAGCCGGGTGATACGATAGCGGTCTGGGGATGCGGTCCGGTGGGACAGTTTGCCATCAAGAGCGCCTATCTTCTCGGGGCGGAGCGGGTCATAGCCATCGACCGTGTTCCGGAGCGGCTGCAGATGGCGGAACAGTTCGGCAAGGCGGATATTATCAATTATGAAGAAGTGGACAGTGTAACCGAAGAACTCAAGACCCGTACCGGCGGACGCGGTCCCGACGCCTGTATCGATGCCGTGGGGCTGGAAGCCCACGGAACGGGAATCGGCAATCTGTATGACCAGGCAAAACAGACGGTGCGGCTCGAAACAGACCGTCCCTATGTTCTGCGGGAAGCCATCATGGCCTGCCGGAAAGGCGGAACGCTTTCCATCCCCGGCGTCTACGGCGGCGTGATCGACAAAATTCCATTCGGGGCGGCCTTCGCCAAGGGACTCACATTCAAGATGGGGCAGACCCATGTCCACCGGTATCTGCGTCCACTGCTGGAACTGATTGAAAAAGGGGAAGTCGATCCCTCGAACATTATCACCCACCGACTGTCACTGGAAGATGCGCCCCACGCGTACAAGACGTTCAAGGAAAAAGAGGACGATTGCATCAAGGTCGTCATGAAACCCTGAGACAGAGAACTGTGACCGTCACGACCGGCAGCAAAGATACAGATTCGCCGGTTATGAACCGGGACCGGTAAGCCGGAAAGAGTCGATTCGAGGTTCTTTCCGGCCTTCTTTTTTTCTTTGTCAATTGACGATCAATGGAAAGATGCGCCTTCCCCGCCGGTCCCGGTCACTCCGGTTCTTTCTTGTCTCCGATATCCTTTCCCGCCGGATGGTAATGCTCCAGAAGAACATTGACTTCCGAACCGACCAGAATCACCAGTCCCAGAATATACAGCCAGAGCATCAGAACGATGAACGCTCCGATGCTGCCGTAGGTTGCGCTGAATCCGCTGAACTGCATCAGGTACAGCCGGAATCCCAGGGAAGCGATGATAAAGATGATGACCCCTATCACGCTGCCGGGTGTGATGAACTGGAACCGCTGTTCAACATCGGGGCCGAAATAGTAGAGAATCGCAAATCCCGTCAGCAGAAAACCGATGATGACGATCCAGCGGAATGTCGCAAACAGAAGCTGAAGCATGACATTGTCTCCGACGACGTTCAACATGGACTGCTGAATGGTTCCGCCGAAGATCATCAGGGCAAACGCGGTAAAAATGAGAAACAGAAAGATAAGCGACAGAAGCACGGACGCACCGCGCGCTTTGAAAAAGGGCCGTTCTTCCTTTACGCGGTAGGTGATATTGAGCTGCTGCATGATGGCGTATATGCCGATTGAAGTGGACCAGATGGTAAAGAGGATTCCGAAAGAGAAGAGACCGTGTCGTTTCTGAGAGGTTACATTTTCCACAATTCCGGTAAACAGATATGCCGACTGTTCGGGCATGATCCGGTGCAGCAGATCCATGATAATCCCTTCGAGATTCGGAATATGCAGGTAGGGCAGCAGGGTCAGCACAAAGATGATGGCCGGAAAGATGGCCAGCATCCAGAAATATGCCAGTGCGGCAGCACCATTGTAGACATTGTCTTCCCGGATTTCAGAGAAAATATCTTTTGCAAACTGCCGTATGGTAATGTCCTTCGGGAACTGTTTCCATGACACTTTTTCCATGGGTATCCTTCCTGATCAATGAGGGTGGAATGGGGGTCTGCAGCGTTTGCAGTACCGGCCTTCATCATCTATAGCATCTCTCATCAAAAAATACGTTCAGGTGAAACCTGTATATTCACTGCCGCAGCCGGGTAAATTTTTATAGAAAGGAGATGCACCGGTTTCTTTTCGAATTGATATATACTGTTTCGCATTAGTAAGGTATACCGTATCAACCGTATATTATTTCCCGTCATCCTGGCTTATCTTTCCTTTTACCGGATGTTATCCGAAAGCCCTGTTCATGACATGTGGTCCCCGGAAGCCTTTTCTGACCGAATCCACATGCCGGGGAAATCATCCATAACCTGAATTCCTATCGGGAGAGGAGGTGAATGCGAATGGCAGAGAAATGCGGCGTATGCGGAATGGATACGGACCAGCAGCCCAAGGTCACGAAAGAAGGAACCTGCAGTGGTTGCGGCAAGAAGCTGGTGATGGAAGAAGATAAGAAGAAAAAATAGAATACATCTGAGCGACCCTCGGTTCCCGAGAGGGTCGCTGTGATTTGAAGAGGTTGTTTATGTTTTTTTCCAGCTGGAATAATCTGATTCATGTACTCGTTGTCGGTGCGCTGGTCTATGCTGGTCTTGTAACGTTTTTGCGGTTATCCGGCAAACGTACCCTCGCCAGTATGAATGCCTTTGACTTTATCGTAACGGTGGCCTTTGGTTCAACCCTTGCCTCCACCATTCTTCCTTCCAACACGTCCCTGCTCGACGGGCTTCTGGCACTTGGGCTTCTGATCGTCCTCCAGTTGATTGTCGCCTGGGTGGAAATCCGGTATCCCATGTTTCACAAGGTTGTAACCAGTAAACCCACGATCCTGTTTTATCGCGGCGAATTCATTGAAGACAAGATGCAGCGGGAACGGGTGGAGCATGGCGACATTCTGGCCGTGATCCGGCGTAAGGGCATTCTCGATCTTAATGCCGTGGAGGCGGTGGTGCTGGAAACCGACGGCTCATTCAGCGTTCTTTCCCGACCGGAAAAACAGATTGAACGCTCCAGTATAAAGGATATTTCCCGACCTGAAGGCAGATAAACGTTTCATGCCTGTATCAGCCAGTCTGTATCAGCCAGTGTCCGAATCAGCCAACCCGCATCAGATGAATCTGCGCATCGATCTGTAACGGATTAACCTGGACGAAACCGCACCCGCAGATGAAAAGGATCAGACAATGAACAGCGCAAAAACAAAAAAATTACTGGGGTATCTGGCGATCCTGGGATCGGCGCTTTCTGCCTATTTTTCCGCGGTAGTGATCCGCTGGTCCGAACCCTGGGTGGATATTGACGCTGCCTTTTTCCTCTTTTCGCAAAATGTCCTGGGGTTTGTATTTATCTGGGCCTTGCTGTTTTTCCAGAACAAAAAGCCGGAATCGAAGAATTTCATGTTGATCATCGGCCGAACCATCGGAAACGCCCTTGCAATCTTTTTTCTGTACAAAGCCGTAACGGTGACCACGGTAGCGGCCGCCAACATTCTCAATCTGACCTATCCCCTCTTTATCGGCGTCTTCACCTACATTTTTTTTAAAGATCAGCGGGATCCCTATTCTCTTGTTTCTGTCATCGTGGCCTGGGCCGGG
>JBEPXL010000288.1:0-5189 GCA_041641935.1 Desulfobacteraceae bacterium
CCAGGGGCCATCCCAGATTCTTCTTGGTCAGCGCGAGTTCTTCCGCGCCCAGGGGTTCCCCGTGGGCCTTTTCCGTCCCCTCCTTGTTGGGACTGCCGAAGCCGATGCGGGTCCGGACGGCGATGAGTGAAGGCCGGTCCGTCTCCTGCCGGGCCGCCTGAATGGCATCGGCAATGGCCTCGATATCATTCCCGTCCGGAACCGTCTGCACATGCCAGCCATACCCTTCAAACCGGGCGGTGCGGCTTTCGGTGAAGGTGAGGTCGGTGCTTCCCTCGATGGAGATATGGTTGTCGTCGTAGAGATAGATGAGCCGTCCCAGCTTCAGATGACCGGCCAGGGAAGCGGCTTCATGGGAGATGCCTTCCATCAGGTCGCCGTCGCTGCAGAAGCCGTAAATATAATGGTCGATGAGAGCAAAGCCGGGCCGGTTGAACCGGGCCGCCAGATGCTGCTGCGCAATGGCCATGCCAACGCCGTTGGTGATGCCCTGCCCCAGTGGACCGGTGGTGACCTCCACACCGGGGGTGATGCCGTATTCGGGATGCCCCGGCGTGCGGCTGCCCCACTGGCGGAACTGTTTGATCTCGTCCAGGGAAAGGTCGTATCCGGTCAGATAGAGGAGGCTGTAGAGGAGCATGGAACCGTGACCGGCGGAATGGATGAACCGGTCCCGGTTGGGCCACAGGGGATTTCGAGGATTGTGCCGCAGAAAACGGTCCCAGAGGATATAGGCCATCGGGGCCGCGCCCATGGGCAGGCCGGGATGACCGGAACGGGCCGCTTCCACGGCTTCCGCAGAGAGAATTCGAATGGTGTTGATACAGCGTTCGTCCAGATTTTCCATGACATCTCCTTTGGCTTCAGGTGTCGGGGAGATCAATAGGCTTTGGCGTTGTCTGCTATCCTATTTCTTATGCACGGTTGACGCCGATGTCTACACCTGCGCCCAAAAAACGGGAGTGGGGGCGGGGATGCAGATTCCTGCGGACAGGCGGTGGATTGATGTTCATTCCGGTCTATATACCGCTCTCTCAATGTCTGAACCCGGATTCATCTGATGGCTGTGATGCCCACTGATTAATCATCAGATTCATCAGATAATCAGACGCATCAGAGTTCAAAAAAAAGATACTCCCATGATCACCGGTTCCAGACCGTGGAACTGCTGACAGAACCATCCGGTTTTCCCATGCAGACAATCCATCCGGGGACGGCAGTGCATAGGTGAGTCCGGGATTGCCCCTGATGGTAAAGCCGGCTAAAACTATCCTGCCGGCATGATCTGCTTCCGTTTCTGTGTCCGCAGATTCTCTGTCCTATCCTCACAGCATAAAAAACCTGCGGCAGATGCTTGCGGATGGGCGCTGGATTGACTATCTTCTGTGATATCCTGATCAGGATCAGTTCTCCAGACAAAGGAGTGCCGATATGCCGGAAAGCCTTTCCATTTCTGAAGCGGAAGAAAATCTGGATGCTGTTGTCCAGCGCGTTGAACATGGTTCCTCTGTCCAGATCACGAGGAAGGGGAAACCTGTTGCGGTGTTGATGTCTGTTGAAGAATATGCGTATCTTGCTGATCAGCGTAAAGATTTCCGGGAAGCGCTGATGGACTTCCGGCATTCTGTTGAAAAGGAGAACGTGGAAATCACAGGCCGGGACTTTGAGGGCCTGAGAGACAGAACTGCGGGACGCAATCCGTTTTCATTCAATAATTTTCTTCAATCCGCCAGAGGCAGATCATCAGCATCATCATGGAAATCCCCCACGAAAAAATGAACCCTGACACGCTCAATGCGGTCATTGAAGAGATCGTCACCCGCGACGGCACGGACTACGGCGAAACCGAAGTGCCGCTCCAGGACAGGATCCGGCAGGTCAAGGCCCGGTTGAAGTCGGGCCGGGCGGTGCTCACCTATGATGAAAAGACCCGGACCTGCAATCTCATCCGGAAAGACCGGTCCTGACCGGTTCCCATGCACTGGTTCATCCTCTCGCTTCTGACCGCGCTGGCGGTCGCCAGTCAGGACACCTGGGTCAAACGCTTTTTCGCGCACCTGAACGCCTATGAAATGGCGTCCTATCCCATGGTCTACAGCCTGCCGCTGTTTTTAGCGGCCCTTCCGTTCGTGCCGGTTCCGCCCCTGGATGTCACCTTCGCCTGGACCTTTCTGGTCTCCATTCCCCTCAACGGCATCAGCTTTATCCTCTACATGCAGGCCATTCGCACATCCCCCCTTTCCCTCACCGTTCCGTATCTCGCCTTCACACCGGTCTTCATGATCGCCACCGGCTATCTCTTTCTGCAGGAAATGCCCAGCCTTCAGGGCATCGGGGGAATCCTCGTCATCTGTGCCGGGGGCTACATCCTCAATATCGATCCGCGCAAATGGTCCCTGCTGGCTCCGCTGCGGGCGGTCTTCCGGGAAACCGGGTCCTGGATCATGCTGCTGGTGGCCTTTATCTACAGCTTTACCTCCGTGATCGGCAAAATGGCCATTCTGCACTCCTCGCCGCTCTTTTTTATCCTTTCCTTCTTCGGCGTCATGAATCTCTGCCTTCTGGTCTATCTCCGGGTGCAGGGAAAAATCCGTCTGAACCGGTTCCGGGAAAAGCCCCTGCACGGCCTGGGGGCGGGCGTTCTCTTTTTCTGCCACGCCCTGTTTCACAGTCTGGCCATTTCCCTGACCGCCGCAGCCTACATGATTGCGGTGAAGCGGCTCAGCATTCTCTTCAGCGTCCTTTACGGCAAACTGATCTTCCGGGAGACGAACATTGTCTTCCGGTTCGGCGGTGCGCTGATGATGCTGGCCGGCACCCTTCTGATTACCCTTCAGTAGGACCACTCCTCCGGTGACCGCTTTCGGCGTGCCGGGGGCATTATTCCCGGAAAACAGACCCGATTCGCTTTTTCTCTGCCGCAGAAGGCGGGGATAACGATATTATCCTTGATTTACGGAATAATTCTGCTATATGGCAGTACATATTTTTGGTTTGACTGATCCGTATTCATTTATTTAAATCAGACTCTGCATGGAAACTGTATACACAATCTACCAGACCGGGCGACGGTTTCTGATCCGTCTTCCCGCCGGTGAGGATCTGATTCGGTCCATCGAACAGTTCTGCCGGGACGCAGCCGTGCCATCTGCCGCTTTTTCCGTGACAGGTGCGGTTTCGTCCTATGCCGTCGGCACATTCGATCAGCAGCAGCAGGTGTATGTGACCGCCGCGGATACAGCACCCCGCGAGCTTGCCGCCTGCTCGGGCACGGTAACCCTTCAGGACGGAAACCCCGCCGCCGTTGCCCACGCCGTTCTGGCCGATGACCGGGGACGGCTGACGGGCGGACGGCTGTTTCCCGGAACCCGCGTCTTTGCCTGTGAACTGGTGCTGCAGGAACTGACCGGTGATCCGATGGAACGGCACTATGACATGGAAACCGGGCAGATGCTCTGGCGGAAATCACCGGACCGGACCACGTAAGCGATGTTAACGGAGAACCTGTAGGTTTGAACTGAGGAGGTATCATGGAAGTGAAAATTCACAAGGCCGAAGAACTGAAGCCGAAACCGGACCAGACAAAACTCGGATTCGGCACCATTTTTACGGACCATATGTTCAATATGGACTACAACCCGGAGAAGGGATGGCATGCGGCGCGGATTGAACCCTACCAGATTTTCCGGATGAACCCGGCCACGATGGTGCTCCATTACGGCCAGGCCGTCTTCGAAGGGCTCAAGGGATACCGGACCGAAAGCGGTGAAATCCAGCTCTTCCGGCCCCAGGAGAATTTTCACCGGATGAACGCCTCCAACCGGCTCCTGTGCATTCCGGAGATCGACGAGCATTTCGCACTGGATGCGCTCAAGGAACTGCTCCGGGTGGAAAAGGACTGGGTTCCGGGCGAACCGGGCACATCCCTCTACATCCGCCCGACCATCATCGCCACCGATGTCTACCTGGGCGTCCGGGCTTCGAAAACCTACCGGTACTTCATTATCCTGTCGCCGGTGGGGGCCTACTATCCCGAAGGATTCAACCCGGTCAAGATCTGGGTCACCAAGCGGCACGTCCGGGCCGTCCGGGGCGGCATCGGCGAGGCCAAGACGCCGGGCAATTACGCCGCCAGCCTCTACGCCAGTGAGCGGGCCTCCCAGCAGGGATATACCCAGGTGCTCTGGCTCGACGGCGTGGAACAGCGGTATGTGGAAGAAGTCGGTTCCATGAACATCTTCTTTGTCATCGACGGCGAACTGGTGACGCCCGCCCTGAACGGCAGCATTCTGCCGGGCGTGACCCGGGATTCGGTGATCGCCCTTTCCCGTCTCTGGAACATTCCCTGCTCCGAACGGCGCATCGCCATTGACGAGATCATCGAAGCCCAGAAGCAGGGCCGGGATGTGGAAATCTTCGGAACCGGTACGGCCGCGGTGATTTCGCCGGTGGGCGTTATCAACTACAATGAAGAAGAGGTGGTCATCAACAACAACGAAGTCGGCCCCGTTACCCGGAAGTTCTATGATGCCCTGACCGATATCCAGTACGGAAGGGCCGAAGATCCCCTGGGCTGGATCGAGAAGGTGTGATCTTCTCCGTTTTTTCTGAATGTCTGTGGCACAAAGGGGCTGAAGGGGGGAAATATCTGCATTTTCCATCTTTATTTACGGGGAAATACAGATATTCCCCTATACCCCTCCCTGCCGGTTCCGCTGTATGAACGGGAAGAGAAATGAAGCGCTACGGACATGAAAAAAACATCCCGAGACCGGACCCACATCCCGGTTTCTGATTCAGAGGAGGTCAATGTGACGGATCAAAAACACCTGCAGGCGTTCATCGACAAAATGAAGGGGGAGAACCTCCCGCAGATTGTCATCGACACCTTTGCCTACTACTACGACAAGGTGGTCACCGGCGAAACCGGCATGATTCCCGACAGGGAGATAGAACCGGTCGCACCCGATGAAATCGCCCGCTACAGTGAACTGGAAAAATACACGGATGCCGGAAAAAAGGCCCTCTCCAATGCCGTGCTGATTATCCTGAACGGCGGCCTCGGAACCAGCATGGGGCTGACCGGTCCCAAGTCCCTTCTGGAAGTCCGCAACGGAAAATCCTTTCTGGAGATTCTCCTCAACCAGGCGGCGGAGTTTGATGTCACCCTGGCGCTGATGAACAGCTTC
>JBEPXL010000289.1:0-5148 GCA_041641935.1 Desulfobacteraceae bacterium
GATGAAAGGATTCGGGAACCGTCACCTTTCCGTTTTCGAAGGTGCAGCCCTGCTCATCGCCCTCTTTCCGGGTCGGCAGAATCTCCTTGATGGCCAGATTCCGTGCCTCGGAAATGATCAGGTCAATGGTCTTTTTGTTGAATTCGGCAAATTTTTCATGTTTGCTCAGTTTGTCCACACCAAGCTGTTCATACAGAACAAAATCCACATCTTTACGGTCTGCAATTACCTGTGCCATATCATCTCTCCTTTGGTTTGAATAAAATTCTGTTCGACATCTTTCCGCCGGCGTGTCAGCATTCCCCGTTTCCCGAATTTCCGATCCCCCGGATAAACAGATCGATCAGCGGGTCTGCCATCGACACCAGATCATATTCCCGCCGCGAACGGATCCAGTTGTTGATGGTCGAATCGACAGCGCCGAGGATGAACCGCTTGACCAGCCCCAGATACAGATCCCGCCGCAGGGTTCCCTCTTCCTGCCCCCGCTCGATAATTTCCGCGACAATATCGAGATACATTTTGGACAGTTCCCGGACCTTTTCCTGCACCAGGTCATCATTCTGGTGGGTCAGGGCCTGATACACAATGGCCATGTCCCGGTCCCGCTGAAACTCCTCCAGATGGCGGGACACCAGGTTCCGCAGCTTGTCGATACTGTTATCGGCGCGGTCCACCGCTTCCCGGAAGCTGTCAAAGACCTGACGGGCCTTGTAGTCGAAGAACTGAATCAGGATGTCATCTTTATTTTTGAAGTAGAGGTAGATGGTTCCGTCGGCGACCCCGGCTTCCCGTGCAATCTGGGAAATGGTAGACTGGTAAAACCCCTGCCGGGCGAACACGCTGACAGCGGCTTCGAGAATGCGGCGGTATTTTTCCTCTGCTTTCTCTTTCATGTTGATAGCGTATTTTCGTGAACCCATTGCGTTCTCCCGTTTCTGAATGAATATTCATTCATTATCAGACAGAACCGCTTCCTGTCAAGAATATTTATTGACAATGGAAAGGAAGAAATGACTAAACGATTGTATCTGTTTTGGTTTTCAGTGTGGACCGGCGAAATGACCGGACGGATATGGCGGCGTTTCAGGACGGTTGGTCAGGAAGGATCAAACTGAATAGGTGTTCAATGAAGGGCTGGGCCATTAAAAAAAGCACCCGGCTTTCATGAAGCCGGATGCCTTTCTGTCAATGATGCAGCAGGTTTGCGCGGTCTGTTTTCTTAGAGATAGACTTCGACCTTGGCGTCTTTTTTCAGATCTTCCAGATATTTTGCCAGTGCTTCCTGGACTTTCTGCTGCTTGAGGTGGTTTTCGATCTTCTCTTTTACATCTTCATACGCCGTAGTGGAAGCAGCCTTTTTGTCTTCCACCTTGATCAGATGATAACCGAACCGGGTCTCGACAATATCGCTCACCTCACCCTTATCTGTGGCAAAGGCTGTTTCATCGAAGGGTTTGACCATCTGGCCTCTGCCGAAATACCCCAGGTCACCGCCCTTGACGTTGCTGGGACCTTCCGAGTATTCCTTGGCCAGTTCGGCAAAATCACCACCCTCTTCCAGTTTCTTCCGGACTTCCTCCAGTTTCTTCCGGGCCTCTTCCTTGGCGGCCTCATCGGCATCCGGTTCCACCTTGATCAGGATGTGTCGGGCATGGACCTGCTCCGGTTCCTTGAAGAAATCGGTATTCTCCTCGTAATAGGTTTTCAGTTCCTCTTCCGGAATGGAAATGGTCGGGAGAATTTTTTCATCCACCAGCTTCTGAATGCTCAACTGCTCTTCGATCTGTTTCCGGATAATGTCCTCGGTCAGATTGAGCCGGCTCAGGGCTTCCTCGAACTGGGCTTCGTCGGGAAAACGGGACTTGAAGGTCTCCATCTGCGCCTTCACGGCATCATCCTCTGCCGTAAAGCCCTGTTTCCGGCTCTCCTGGTACAGGAGTTCCCGGTCGATCATATTCTGGAGCACCTTCTGCTGTACCTCTTCCATCTGGGCATCATCCGGCGCCTGTCCCTGCATGGCCATACGCTGCTGGACCGGCCCCATTTCCTGGCTAAGATCTCCCTGGGTGATCACCGTATCATTGACAACGGCGACCTTTTTATCGGGATCCACTTTCTTGGCAGCCGGTTCCGCCTTCTCGGCGGCTTCCGTCTTTTCAGCCGGTTCGGGCTGTTCTGCTTTTTCCGCCCATGCCGGCCATACCAGGAAGGAAAGCGTCGCCATTGTGGCAGCGGCCTGGATTATCTTTTTCTTGAACATCATTGGTAAAATTCTCCTTTCTCAGTTAAAAAAAAATGCCCGGGAGGGCAATTCCGACACAAAAATATTTTTCAGACAAACAGATATTCTTTATGTTAGCCATGATTCAGGAGAAAGTAAACCGTGGGGGGGATGATTTTTTTGCGGAAAAAGGAAACCCGCCCCGGCGGGGATAATCCGGGGCGGGCTCAGGAGCGCGGAACTGCGGCACACAGGCGCTGTTCTCTCTGTGTGCCGCGATGGCAAACGGATGGAACTCGGGGTACTACAGGGCGTTCTTGTAAATCTGGATGACGTCTTCCAGCGTGGGACATCTGGGGTTGGTAAGACCACAGGCGTCTTTCTGAGCATTCTCTGCCATGGTCGGAAGATCTTCTTCCTTCACACCCAGTTCGTCCAGACCACTGGGGATGCCGACATCCAGGGACAGCTTCTTGATGGAGTCCAGGGCCAGGTCGGCAGCCGCCCGGCGGGAAAGTCCGGCAACATTTTCGCCCATTGCGATGGCGATGTCGACAAACCGGTCCACCTTGGCGATCAGGTTGAAAGCGCTGACATGGGGCAGCAGGATGGCGTTGCAGATGCCGTGGGGCAGATCATAGAAACCGCCGAGCTGATGCGCCATGGCATGAACATGACCCAGGGAGGCGTTGTCGAAGGCCATACCGGCCAGATATTCTGCATAGGCCATGTTGTCCCGGGCGACCATGTCTGCGCCGTTGGCAACCGCTGCACGCAGATTTGTGGAGATCAGGTCCATGGCTTTCAGGGCGCAGGCGTCGGTGACGGGGGTGGCGATGGTGGACACATAGGCTTCCACGGCGTGGGTCAGTGCGTCCATACCGGTGGCGGCGGTCAGTGCCGGGGGCATACCGGCCATCAGCAGCGGATCGTTGATGGCGACGGTCGGGGTGACGCGCCAGTCCACGATGGCCATTTTCACCTTCCGGGACAGGTCGGTGATGATGCAGAACCGGGTCATTTCAGAAGCGGTACCGGCAGTGGTATTTACCGCGATGAACGGAGGCATGTCTTTGGTGGACTGGTCAACACCTTCATAGTCGTTGATCTTTCCGCCGTTGGTGGCGACGATGCCGATACCCTTGCCACAGTCATGGGGGCTGCCGCCGCCGAGGGTGATGATGGCGTCGCAGTTGTTGCTTTTGTAAACTTCCAGACCGTCATGCACGTTCTTGTCGGTCGGGTTGGGAATGGTTTCGTCGAAGACGGGGCACTCGATGCCGATGTCTTCCTTGATCAGGTTGACGATCTTCTCGGTCAGTCCGGCACCGGTGATGCCTTTGTCGGTAACGATCAGCGGCTTTTTGGCGCCAAGGGTTTCAATCTGCTTGCCGAGTTCCTTGTGTGCACCAATACCCATCAATGTTACAGTCGGGATAAAAAAGCCGTATACCTGTTCGCCTACTGCCATGTGAACCTCCTTCAACATATAATTGATTAATGTTTAGAAAATAACCCGAATACAGCGAATGTCTGTCACATTTCAAACTTGCATTTCAAGTTTGCAATGATAAAGCCAACAGGAAATTATGACAGAATTTTTTTATTAAATCCCAACCATCCCAATGAAATCATTTACAATATTTTTTAGATAGACAGAACGACCCCTTCCACCGGTCCGAACACCCCTCCTGCTCCTCCTGTGTCAATGTGACCCACACCCGGCTTCCGGCTGTGTCATTTGGAACCATCCTGCTGGCGGAACCCAACTGCAACATTGACGCGTTCAATCCGGTTATGGTAATAGGTGTACACATTCCCTGCAAACCAGCGCCTCCCCGTGAACCGAAAGACAGGAAAGAAGGTATCCTATGAAAAACGCCAGAATCAAACTCTACAGCCTCTCATCATGTGCCCACTGCAAGGACGTGCGCCTGCTTCTGAAAGAGCGGAATCTCGATTTCGACTGGGTTTCCATCGACATGCTCGCCGGTACGGAACGGGCCGACACCATGCGGGAACTGAAAAAATATAATGCAGCCTGCACCTTTCCGACCCTGGTGGTCGATGAGGATGTGGTGGTCGGCTTTAAAAAGGAGAAAATCATCGAACTGCTGGACAATTTTTCCGATACGCCCTGATCCGTCAACCTCCTTGTCACGCCCGGCAGTTCAGGGACGGTATCTTCTGTTGGTTCGATTCCTTTTTCCACGTGTCCCAGGACACGTCATCATACAGTGGCATGTATCTGTACCTGCTCTCTTGAAAAAGATACAGATGACGTTAACTTATACTTAATACAGTGGACAGAAAATGCCGACAAATGTTCGTAAATTTTCTTTACCGGAAATATTTTTTGGCCAGGGAAGCCTGCGGTATGCCGGTGTATGCGCCCGGCGTCTCGGCGCGGAAAGAATCTTTCTTGTCAGTGATCCGGGGCTGGAGAAGGCCGGATGGGTAGAGCAGGTGGTCAATGTACTGGAGTGTGAAGAACTCAACTGGTTCTATTTCTCCGATATCACAGCCAACCCGAGAGACTTTCAGGTTCAGGAGGGCGCACGGCTCTATCTCGAAAACAAATGTGACGTGGTCATGGCGCTGGGCGGCGGAAGCCCGATGGATGCCGCCAAGGGGGTCGCGATGGTTGCCAGCAACGGCGGAACGGTTCATGATTATGAAGGGGCCAACCGGATCCAGCACCCCCTGCCGCCGATGGTGTTTCTGCCGTCCACGGCAGGCAGCGGTTCGGATGTCTCCCAGTTCACCATTATAAATGATGTGAGCCGCCGGGTCAAAATGTCCATCATCAGCCGGACCCTGGTCCCCAACATCTCGATCATCGATCCGAACATCCTGGCCACCAAATCCAAATCCCTCATTATCGCCGCTGCCATCGATGCCCTTTCCCACGCGGTGGAGTCCTA
>JBEPXL010000290.1:0-5142 GCA_041641935.1 Desulfobacteraceae bacterium
GCCAGTCTTCTTCCCTGCGGAGAAAAGAATCAAAGACGAGGGGG
This sequence comes from Desulfobacteraceae bacterium, assembly GCA_041641935.1. Taxonomy (GTDB): domain Bacteria; phylum Desulfobacterota; class Desulfobacteria; order Desulfobacterales; family Desulfococcaceae; genus JBEPXL01. Next base: position 45 of record JBEPXL010000290.1, read on the forward strand.
CAGAACTGGCTGCCGTTTCCTTCCGTCATGATTGCTTTGGCTTTTTCATGGGAAAAGGCATCCTTGTAGGACCGGTCACTGGTGAGGGCGTCATAGACATCGGCCACGGTCATGATCCGTGCCGGCAGGGGGATGGCCTCCCCGGCCAGGCCGTTCGGGTACCCCTTTCCGTCCCACCGTTCATGGTGAAACATGGCGATTTCATAGGCATACCAGAGATAGGGAGAACCGGTTTTGTCGAAGAGTTCCCGGAGCAGTTTACCGCCGATGGCGGCATGGGTTTTCATGATCTCCCACTCCTCAGGCGTCAGCTGGCCGGGTTTGTGGAGAATATGATCGGGGATGGCAACCTTGCCGATATCATGCAGGGGGCTGACCATGGCAAGCTCGTCGGCGATGCTGAAGCTGAGACGGAGGTCCGGATGGCGGACCGCCAGATCCCGGGCCAGAAGCCGGGTATAATGCTGCACCCGTTCCAGATGGTAACCGGTCTCCTCACTGCGGAACTCCGAGAGTTTGGCAAGAGAAAGGACCAGTTCTTCCTGGCTTTCCAGCCGCAGCAGCCGGGCGCCGCCCATGAGCCGGAGTTTGAGTTCATCCGGAAAAACCGGTTTGGTCAGATAATCATCCGCTCCCAGGGAGAGCGCCCGAATGAGGGAATCCCGGTCTTCCATGCCGGTCAGGACAATAATATAGATATACCGGGGTTCCTGCTGCCGGACGGCCTCGATCAGGTCGTAGCCGTCCATCCGCGGCATGGCCAGATCCGTCAGCAAAACACGGATATCCGGATGCTGATGAAGGGTGCGCAGCGCATCTTCGCCGTCCACAGCCTCCAGTACATCATACCCTTCGCCCTCCAGGTGGGTACGGAGGAGAAGCCGCTGGGTCATGTCGTCATCGACCACCAGTATCCGTGTCAGATTTTTGGTCAGGTTGATGGAAGAAAACCGCTGCAGGATTTCGGTTTCGCCGTTCCTGCCGGAAGGGGAAAACTGCGACCGGAAGTTTGTTGTCATGGCGTACTCCGAATCTGTTTCTATTCCTGAAAAAGTTTATCGATCCGTTCCATTTCGCTGGACGGGATATGGGTGGGACGTCCCTCCAGAATACCGCCGATGTTCCGGAACGGTTTACCGATGTGCATTCCCGTGTTGTCGATGGTAAACTCGCAGATCGCTTTGTCATGCATGGAACCGCGCATCTTCAGAATGGTCAGCCCCCGGTGCATTTCCCCGAACATTTCCACATAGCGCAGCAGGATAATCGAGTCGGTAATGGTCGAGATATGGGCCTCGGTTACGGAACTGCCGCCCAGAAGGTTCGGTGTGGTGGAGGTAAAGAGGCCGGTAATCTCTTTCTGCTTGATGAAAGACGTCATGCCGATGATGAATTCCCGGAAGAGTTTCATGGTGGACACCCGTTCCAGGGCCGACAGGCTGTCGATGGCGAGGCGGTTGGGCTGATATTTTTCCACGGCTTCCCGCATCCGGATGAAGTGATCCTCCAGGCCCGCCGATTCGGGATAGACACAGACGACTTTTAAAAGCCCCTTTTTTTCCATGTCCTCGAAGTCATAGCCCCATCCGCTGGCATTCCGGAAAAGCTGGTCACGGCTCTCTTCAAATGCCAGCAGAAGGCTCCGGTCGCCGTTGAGTGCCCCGCCGGCCATGAATTCGGTCACCATGAGGGTCTTTCCGGTTCCGGTCGCTCCGGAGACCAGCAGCACCGAGTCACGGAAGAAACCGCCGCCGCACATTTTGTCCAGCCCGCCGTTGCCGGAGGTAATCCGGATGTTGGCGGCCCGCTGTTTCAGTTCCATGTAGTAGAGCGGCACGATGACGAGCCCTTCGTCCGGGATGATCGTAAAGGGGGTTTCTCCCTTCTGGTGATTTGTTCCCCGGAACTTGAGAATTTCGATGGTGCGCCGCCGCTTTTCCTCCTCCAGGACGTTGCGCAGAATGACCACATTGTCCGCAACGAATTCCTCGACGCCGTACCGGGCAATATCGCCGTATTCCTCGGTCCGTTCTGCGGTCATCAGGGAGGTGACGTTCATCCGTTTCAGGGCGGAGCTGATCCGGAACAGTTCGTGGCGAATCATTTCCCTGTTGTTGAACCGGTTGAAGATCGCCCCCAGGGAATCCATCACCACACGTCTGGCCCCGATCTTTTTGGCGGCATATTCGATCCGTGCCAGGAGCGCTCCCAGATCGTAACTGCCGCTCAATACCGTATCTTCGCCCAGTTCCGGAGAGCCATCCACGAACAGCCACTTGTTTTCATTCTCCCAGGAATCAATGGCCCATCCGAATCCTTTCATATTGGTCCGGATGTCTTCCGGTGACTCTTCAAAAGTGACAAAAATACCGGGATCACCGGAATGTTCAATTCCCATGATGATAAACTGGGCCGCCAGAATCGTTTTCCCGCTGCCGGCGGTTCCGGAGATGAGGGTTGTCCGGTTCTTCGGCAGGCCGCCGTCGGACAGAATATCGAATCCCCGGATGTTGGTTTTCAGTTTTTCAATGGTCATATCTGTATCGGTCTTTCTCCGGTTACCGGGATTGGTTGCGTTTCCGCATTTTTCTCTGTGGGTTATTCCACGGTTCCTGCAGAAGAAATCCTGTCCGGCGGTTTCGGCAGCGACTGGATAGCCAGCCCGACCAGAACCTGATCCTTGTCTGACAGATCACCGATGATACGCCGCAGCGGGGGAGGGAGAACCCGGATCAGGGTCGGGGTCGCCATGATTTTTTCATTTTCGGCCAGTTGGGGACGTTCCAGTACATCGATAATCTGCAGGTCATAGCGGCCTTCCAGCTCTTCCTCGCAGATCCGGCGGAGATTGGCGATGGCCCGTTCCGAACGGGGGGTCTGGCCCGTGATATAGAGTTTCAGCATGTATTCCTTCATAACCTTATCTCTTCTGTGTATCCTGTCGAACGTTGTCCGGCACGCTGCTGCCCAGCGCGATGTTTCGGTAGAAATCGGCCAGATATCCCATCATTTCGATCAGTCGCAATCGGCCTTCTTCCAGATATGCCTGCCCTTTTTTGATTGTGGCGTTTTCGGATTTTTCCTGAAGGGCCGCCGTATGAATATCCACAATATCTCTGGGCTTTGCCTTGAGCCGTCCGAGATCATCCCCGATTGAACGGGTGACATCGGAAATGGATTTTCCGGTCTTGAAAACCTGTCTGGTAAGGGATTCGTCCAGCAGTTCACCGTAACGCTGCACCATCTCCTGAAAAATATCCGGATAAACCTCCCGGATGGGCAGTTGACCGTAGGCCCTGGAGGTGACACTGATCCGGACCGGCGACAGCATTTCCAGGGATTCGAGTTCCCGCTCCCGCTGTTCCTGCTGCCGCATCTCCTCCAGCCGTGCCTTGAGCCGGAAGCGCTCGATGGCATACCGGACGGAGCGGAGCAGGAGATCGTTACCGATGTTTCCTTTGACCAGATAATCCTGTGCCCCGGACTGGACGGCCTGAATTGCCGTCTCTTCATCATCGGTCCCTGTCAGGACGACGATGGGCGCCGTTCCGGTTTCATAGAGCGCCTTGAGGGTGTCCAGCCCGTCGCTGTCCGGCAGGGACAGGTCCAGCAGAATGACATCGAAATTCTCCGACGACAGACGGGCAGCGGCATGTTCCAGACGATCGACATGTACCGTGCTGAACGGGGGATGGGGCGTCTCCGCCAGCATGTCGTGCAGGAGAAGAACGTCATCCGGGTCATCTTCCACCAGGAGCAGATGAATCGGTTCCTCTTTCATCAGGTGATTCCTCCCTTTGCTTCCGCATACTCATACCATGTCACCTGACAGAAGACAACGGTCTGCCGCAGGGCAGGGGAGCGATACGGCCGGTTGTCAGGCCGGTGCATCATCCGGCGGCGGGCAGACATGCTGAACCTCCTGCTGAAACTGTTCAAAAGCGGCTTCCATATCCGCAAACAAAGAGGCAGCCCGGTCGCTCTCCCCGTTGCCGACGGCATCCGCCATGCGGGTTGCAATGGCATGGAGATGCGGTGCGGATATATTGGCGGTCATCTCGCGGATGTTATGGACTTCCACCAGTGCCGGACCGGGATTCTGTTCCGGCAGGGCATTCTTCAGGCGGTGCAGATGGCGGGGCATGCCCGCGAGAAACATCTTCAGGATTTCGCTGCACAGTGCCTGATCCTGCCCCAGGCGGTGCAGCAGTTCCGCCCAGTCGAGGACGGGTTTGTCTTCCTCCGGTACATCGGCTGCGGTCTCTTGCTTTTGCGGAACATGAAAGTTGATGGTCGCCACAAGCTCGTCCCGTTCCACCGGCTTGGTCAGATAGGCATCCATTCCCGCTTTCAGACACCGGTCGCGGTCTTCCTGAAGGGTGTTGGCAGACATGCCCACAACGGGAATATGCGGGTTCAGAATGCCGGATTCCCCGTTCCGGATATACCTGGTGGTGGTGACACCATCCATGTGGGGCATCCGCACATCCATGAGAACAAGGTCATAGGGCTGAATCCGGAGCGCCTCCAGCGCAGCCTGGCCGTTGGCGGCTCCTTCGGTGTAAAAACCGGACTTGCGGAGAAGTTCCCGGACCACTTTCCGGTTGAAGAGGTTGTCTTCGACGACCAGAATCCGGACCGGTCCGGAAGCGGTGCCCGCAGATGCCGGGGCAGCAGACAATGTTGCGCTCTGATGTTTTGCATCTGCGGAAACCGGCTGAAAAACTGCGGTGAACCAGAAACTGGCGCCTTCGCCGGGGCGGCTGTCCACCCCGATTTCCCCGCCCATGAGGCGGACCAGATGCCGGGAAATCGCCAGCCCCAGCCCGGTGCCGTCCTGTTGCCGGGCTGCGGTTTCCTCTCCACGGGAAAATCGCTGGAAGAGCCCTTCCACCTGCTCCGGAGCGATTCCGATGCCGCTGTCGGACACCCGGAAAAGAAGGGTAACCGTGTCATCGGCACGCGCCACCGAAACAGTGACCGAAATATGGCCTGTATCGGTGAACTTGATGGCATTGTTGATCAGATTGATCAGAATCTGGCGCAGCCGCCGGGAATCCCCCCAGAGCATCTCCGGCACTTCCGGCAGAACCTCCCG
>JBEPXL010000291.1:0-5133 GCA_041641935.1 Desulfobacteraceae bacterium
CCAGTTCGTCTGGCTGGAGAACAGGACAGGATAAGGAGAAGTGCCATGCGGACCTGGAAAGGATTGCATATCGAGGCAGAGGGGAGCGGCATTTCCGAGCCGCTCAGCTATCAGGTCAATCTTCTGGGAACCCTCCTGGGTCATGTCATACGGGAGCAGGCCGGGGAGCCGATCTTCAATCTGGTGGAAACGCTCCGGTCCCGGCTCAAGTCGGGGGAGGACGGCTATGACGCGGTCCGGCGGCGGATCGGGGAACTGAGCATGGATGAACTTTTCTGGCTCATCCGTTCCTACACCGCGTTTTTCAATCTGGTGAACGAGGCGGAACGGCAGGAGATCATCCGGATCAACCATGAGGCCGAGGTGAGCGAAACGCCGGACAGTCCACGGTCCGAATCGATCATGGACGCCGTTCACCGGCTGAAGGACCGGGGGCTTTCCGTGGACGGGGTGCTGGACCTGATCGGCGACATGGATATTCAGCCGACCCTCACCGCCCATCCCACCGAGGCCCGCAGGGGAAGCATTCTGTACAAGCAGAAACAGATCGCCGCCCTCCTGTCCCGGATTCCGCTGAAGGGGGAGCTGTCGCCCTGGGAAAAGGACCGGATCTTCACCCGGATTTACCATGAAATCGGCCTGCTGATGACCACCGATGATATCCGGGGCGAACGGCTGCAGGTGCTGGACGAAGTGGACAATGTACTCTACTACTGCAAAAACGCCATCTGGGAGACGGTTCCCCGGATCTACCATGACCTCCGCAACGCCCTGAAGGTCTACTATGATCAGGTACCGGATATGCAGCCCTTTCTCCGGTACCGCTCCTGGATCGGCGGTGACCGGGACGGAAATCCCTTTGTCACCCCCGAAGTGACCCGCCAGGCCCTGCGGGCGTACCGGGAGACAGCCCTCCGGAACTACCGGGATGCAGTGGTGAAGCTCTGGCAGGAACTGAGTCCGTCGGATCTGCGGGTGAAGGTCTCCGAGGAACTGCTTGCCTCCATTCAGGCCGATGCCGCCTTTGTTTCCCTGGATCAGCATCAGCTGACCCGGTACCGCCACGAACCCTACCGGCTGAAACTGCGCTACATGCAGGAGCGGATTGAACGGCTGCTGCGGGAGCCGGATGCGGCCACCTACACGGCGGATGCCTTTGAGGAGGATCTGCTGATCCTGAAGCGCTCCCTGGAGACCAGCGGGCTGGGGGATATCGGGGCCTACGGGCTGCTGTCGGACCTGATCATCCGGGCCCGGGTCTTCGGATTCCATCTGGCTTCCCTCGACATCCGGCAGCACAGCCGGATTCATGAGCAGGCGGTGGAAGAACTGCTGCATCTGGGCGGCGTGACCGACCGGTACAGCGATCTGGGCGAGGCGGAAAAGATTGCACTCCTGGAAGCCGAACTGCTCAACCCCCGCCCCCTGGCCGGCTGCTTTTCCGATTTCTCCGACAACACCGAAAACGTCCTGGGGGCAATGGCGGTGATGCGGGAGGCGATGGAGCGGGATTCCGGTTCCATCGGCAGTTACATCATCAGCATGACCCACGGCGTGAGCGACATGCTGGAGGCGATTCTGCTGGCCAAGGAGGCCAACCTGTGGCGGCTCCGGGACGGAAAGGTGGAAAGCGCCGTCGATGTGGTGCCCCTTTTCGAGACGATCTCGGATCTGGAACGGGCCGGCGGATTGATGGAAGACCTCTTCAACAGCCGGGTCTACAAAAAACATCTGGCCGGGCGCGGCAATTTTCAGGAGATCATGCTCGGCTACTCGGACAGCAACAAGGACGGCGGTTTCTGGACCGCCAACTGGGCCCTGCAGGAGGGGCATGAACATCTTTCCTCGGTCTGCCGGAAATACGACATCCGGTTCCGCCTCTTTCACGGCCGGGGCGGCAGCGTGGGCCGGGGCGGGGGACGGGCCAATCAGGCCATCTTTTCCATGCCGCCCGAAAGCCGGAACGGAAAACTGCGGTTTACGGAACAGGGAGAAATCATCTCGTTCCGCTATGCCCAGAACCGGATCGCCCGCCGCCATCTGGAGCAGATCGTCAATGCCATCCTCCAGACCGTTCACGAAACCCAGTGCGACCCCGGCTGCAGCCCGGTGATGACCAACATGATGACCGAACTGTCCCGCCACTCCATGAAAGCCTACCGGGAACTGATCGACAATCCCGACTTCTGGGAATGGTACAAGCAACTGACGCCCATCGAGTTTATCGGACGGCTCCCCATCGCCTCCCGCCCCGTTTCCCGTAAGGCGGCACGGGACGTGGAATTCGACGACCTGCGGGCCATTCCCTGGGTCTTTGCCTGGACCCAGACCCGGTACAGCCTGCCGGGCTGGTACGGCATGGGAACGGCGTTTTCGCAGGTGATCGCCGCCGATCCGGAGAATCTGTCGCTGCTGCGGGAGATGTGGGAAACCTGGAGCTTTTTCCGCACCGTTCTGGACAATGCCCAGCTGGAAATGGCCCGGGCACGGCTTGAAATCGCCGCCCATTACAACCGGCTCTCCCAATCCGATTTTCATGAAAAGATTGTGGAAGACTTCGAGCAGGCACGGGAGGTGGTCCTCAAGATCACAGGGCAGAAGGAACTGCTGGACAACCACCCGGTGATCCAGAAATCGATCCATCTCCGGAACCCGTACACGGATGTGCTCAACCTGGTCCAGGTGGAACTGCTCCGGCGATGGAAAGAGGCTCCCGAAGCAGAGCACGGGGCATTGCGCCATGCCGTTTTCCTGAGCATCAACGGGATTTCTGCGGCGATGCAGAGTACGGGGTAAGAGGAAGCTTTCTGCGAACTTGCTGGAGAAGATGGAGGAAAAAAAACATGACACGAAGGAAACAGTCCCGTGGAGACTGCGTTTTCTGCGGACGCGAGATGGCAAAAAGCGGTCTCACGAGGCATCTGAAAACCTGCGAAAAGCGGAAGGAAGCGATCAGAACCGCAGATGAAGAGAAAAAGGGTGAAAAGCAGTCCCTCTATCATCTGCAGATTCAGGATGTCTATCTGACGGATTTCTGGCTGCACCTGGAGATGAACGGCAGCGCCATCATGGAAGATCTGGATTACTACCTGCGCACTATCTGGCTGGAATGCTGTGTGCATCTCAGCCGGTTTTTCGAAGACGGAATGGGGAGCGAAGACATTCCCATGGATCATAAAGTGGATCAGGAACTGAAACCAGGTGATGAGCTGACGCATGTTTATGACTTCGGAACATCGTCTGAAACATTGATCCGGGTGCTGGATGCACGGGAAGGATGGCCGCTGACGGAACATCCTGTGTATCTGATGGCCCGGAACCATATGCCCCCGGATGTCTGTTCCGAATGTGGTGAAACTGCCGGGTGGTACTGCAGAGAATGTAACATAGAGAATGGAGAATGGGTCAATTTGTGCCGTAAACATGCAGAAGCGCATACCCATCATGAGTATGGAGATCCCTATCCTCTGGTCAATTCACCACGGTTGGGAATGTGCGGGTATACCGGGCCGGCGAAGCCGCCGTATTAGGTTCTGCTGCATTTCATTTCTTATCTTTTCTGCCGGGGTAATCCTTCCGGGGTTGCCCCGGCACGCGGAAGGCAGCGGGCTCAGCCCCGACCGGTATTGCGGGGGCGGTAATTCCCATAAAACTTCTTGACTCCCGATTAATCTTTCCTGTATTCTCCATTCAATCGTTGAACGTCATTTTGTATCATCCACCAGAATCAATGTGCCGATGGCTGTCAGCGGCCGGAATGTAAGTCCCACCTTTCTATGATTGTTCTGATTTTCTTCTTGAACAGTCCCTCTGTTCGACTGGTGAGCTGCCTTCTTCCGATGCTTGTCCGGCGTCTGTAATTATTTCAGGGTTCCGCCAGTTTTTGCAAGTGATCAGGAAATGGATACTGTCGTTCATTTTGCTTTTCTGCAGGAGAACGCTTTTGTTGTAATATTTTTCCTTTCGCAGTCTTTTCTCTTCACCTGCTGTCATTTTTTCAGTATGGAGTGGTGTACTTGATCGCGTTATAATGGAATATTCAACCGATATGGATATGTCGGGTTATTTGATTTGCCTGAAGCTGTACAAAAAAATGTAGGAGGTAATTTTGAAGTCCTGTGTGCGGTATTTCGTATTGATATTGATTTCTGCTCTTTCTCTTCTGTTAACTCACCATACTGATTCTGCTCTTGCTGGATGGAAACTGCAGGAGCCAAAGGTAACCACGAATGATATTAAGGATATGTGGGGAGCTTCTCTGAACGAAATATTTGCTGTGGGAGATAATGGAACAATTTTATTTTATAACGGAAGCATCTGGAGTCCAATGATATCCAGCACCACGGATAATCTTACAGCAGTCTGGGGATTTTCTCCTGAAAACGTTTTTGCTGTAAGTCAAAATGGTAAAATTTATAATTATAATGGTTCTGTATGGAGTCTGGTTTCAGAAGAAACTGCTGATTTTACTGATATCTGTGGCAGCAATGCAGATGGCATTTATATTTCAAGCAGAAATTATAATGATATTTTTCATTCTTATGGGGGCAGTTATTGGACGAAAAAAACGATTTCTTTATCCGATTCATTCAACGGAGTTTTTATTACCGATTACTGTGATGTGTATGCTGTTGGTTCTTCCGGAGCAGTTTTTCATTATGATTGTTCGGAGTGGACACAGGTTCAGGAAATATCTGTGATGACAGAGTTTACAGCAGTATGGGGAAGTGCCTGGAATGATGTTTTTGTTGTCGGGGAAACCCAGAGGGTATGGCATTTTGACGGGAACTCCTGGTCAAGTCAAAATTTTGGTCCAAATTATTTCCACGATGTATCCGGAAGCTCTAATGATAATGTCTTTGCCGTAGGAGAGTTTAAACGTATTTTCCATTTCGATGGCAGTACGTGGACAGATATGTCCATTGAACCCTATGCCGGACCTGATTTTCATGCAGTCTGGGCCGCTTCCAAAGAGGATGTATTTGTTGCCGGCACAGGCGGTTCGATTTACTATCTCTCATCGGTTATTCTTTCACATCCATCGCTGGAAATCAGTGAACCAGACGGAACTGCCGTTTTTACAGTTTCCCTGAATCAGAAACCTGCTGATGAGGTTCGAATTTTTCTTGAAAG